>CANKBT010000211.1 GCA_947479995.1 Frankiaceae bacterium
CGAGGAGGGCACGCGAGCCCGTCTGCGACGGCCTGTCTCTGCACCTCACGACGCACATCCGACTCGTACACCCGCGCCTCAGCCCTGCCGCGCCGCCCACGCCTCGCGCGTGATCGCGTACTCCACGTCGCCGTGCTCGTCGCCGGGGATGCGCACCGGCCACGAGGCGTGGAACGTGCGCACGTGCACGAGCCCGCACGCCTCCATGACGCGCCGCGACCGCGTGTTGACCACCATCGTCTCGGCGACGACCCGGCGGGCGCCGAGGTCGGCGAAGGCGTGGTCGACGAGCGCCTGCGCGCCCTCGCGGCCGAGGCCGCGGCCCCACGCGGGGCGTCGCAGGCGGTAGCCGAGCTCGGGCTCGTCAGGTGGGGCGTCGGGGCGCGGCCGCAGCTGGAAGAAGCCTGCGAAGGCGCCGTCCTCCGACGCCTTCCAGTAGCCGTAGCCGCCGGGCCGCTCGCGCAGGAAGGCCGGCAGCACCTCGCCCTCGACCTCGGTGCGCGGGGTGGGCGCGCCGCCGGTGATGAAGTGCACGACCTCCGGGTCGCCGTCGAGGTCGACCAGCAGGTCGGCGTCGCCGGCGTCGAAGGGCTGCAGCACGAGCCGCGCCGTGCGCAGCGTCGCGACGGGCACGGCGGCCTAGCGGCGCCGGCGCAGCCGGAACCGCGGGTCGACGCGCGCCAGCGACGCGGGCGGCGCGGCCGGGTCGCGGAACAGCGGCGGCAGGTAGCGCAGCATGAGCGTCGACCAGGTGAGGTGCGTGATCACGGGCGCCTGGATGCCGCCGCTGGCACGGCGCTGCGCCGCGAACAGCGTGCCCATGACGCCCGCGGCGAGCACGAGCGCGGGGTTGCGCGTGGTGGTCGTCGCCAGCGCGTAGACGGCCGTCGACTTGGCGACCGGGTGGGCGGTGCCGAGCGCGGCGTAGAGCGCGCCGCGGAAGAAGACCTCCTCGGCCGCGCCGTTGGCGAGCGTGGTGATCGCGACGAGCGTCGGGTCGCCCTGGTGGGCGTACGACAGCACGCTGGCGATGGCCTCCTCGAGCACCGGGATGCGCCGGGCGACGAGCGCGCAGCCGTAGAACAGGCCGAAGGCGCCGACGCCGAGCGCGAGCGGCGTGAGCACCGGGCGCTGCAGCGCCCCGTCCTTGCCCTGCATCCAGCCCAGGTGCAGCGGGCCGGACGCGAAGCCGCCGGCGACCCAGGTGCCGGCGACGCCGAGGGTCAGGGCGTAGAACTCGGGCGAGCCGGGCTCGGTCGACAGCGAGACGCCGAGCAGGCCGGCGCCGGCGAGCGAGACGCCGGTGACGACCTTGCGGCGCCGCCGGAACGCGGAGTCCGGCTCGAGGTGGTCGCGCGGCACCTTCTCGGTGAGCCAGGTGGGGAGCGCCTGCAGCACCTGCGCGCGGGTCGCCGGCTTCACGCCCGGGCCGCCTTCGCGCGCTCGCCGAGCGCCTGGAGCACGGCGTCGTCGTAGTCCATCGGCTCGAACGGCACGACCCGGCGGATGCTGTCGTCGCGCACGACCACCTCGTTGCTCATGGAGTCGATCAGGGAGCGGCCGGTCTGGACGTCGACGTCGGTGACGAGCGACAGCCAGCGCGACGACAGCTTGGGCGTGAGCAGCGGCACCGGCACGATGACCGGGCGGCGCCCCTCGATCGTGGCGACCCGGCGCAGCATCTCGACGTACTGCAGCACCTCGCTGCCGCCCACCTCGTAGGTGTGCGACTCCGGGTCGTCGACGTCGAGGACGCCGACGAGGTAGCGGATGACGTCGGCGACGGCGATCGGCTGCGTGCGGGTGCGCACCCAGCGCGGGGTGATCATCGCCGGCAGGTGCTCGACGATCTGCCGGGTCATCTCCCACGAGATCCCGCCGTGCCCGACGACGATGCCGGCGCGCAGCGTCGTGACGGGCACGCCGCCCTCGCCGAGCAGCCCCTCCACCTCGCGGCGGCTGCGCAGGTGCGTGGACAGGTCGTCGGCGTCGTCGCCGAGCCCGCCGAGGTAGACGATGCGGCGCAGCCCCTGCTCTCCGGCGACGCGGGCGAAGGTGCGCGCCCCGGCGGCGTCCTTCTCGCGGAAGTCGGGCTCGCTGAGGGAGTGCACGAGGTAGTACGCGGCGTCGCAGCCCTCGAGCGCCGCGCGCAGGGCCGGCTCGTCGTGCACGTCGGCGCGCACGGCCTCGCCCGCGCCGCGGTAGCCCTCCGGGTGGCGCGTGAGCGCCCGCACCTCGTGCCCGGCCTCGACGAGGGCGGGGCACAGCCGCCGCCCCACGAAGCCGGTCGACCCGGCCACTGCCACCCGCACACCGCTCATGCTGGGCGTCCTGCCCTCAGAGCGCATCCGCAACGCCGGCGGACAGGGTCGCGTAGCCCGGCTTGACGGCGCCCTCGATGAGCGCGAGCCGCTCGTCGAAGGGGCAGAAGGCGCTCTTCATGGCGTTGACCGTCAGCCAGCGCAGGTCGTCCCAGCCGTAGCCGAAGGTGTCGACGAGCGCGGACATCTCCGAGCTCATCGACACGCCGCTCATGAGCCGGTTGTCGGTGTTGACCGTGACGCGGAACGACAGCGTGCGCAGCAGCCCGATCGGGTGCTCGGCCAGCGACGCGGCCGCGCCGGTGTCGACGTTGGACGTCGGGCACATCTCCAGCGGGATGCGCTTGTCGCGCACGTACGCCGCGAGCCGGCCGAGCACCGGCGTGCCGTCGGCGTCGAAGGTGATGTCGTCGACGATGCGCACGCCGTGGCCGAGCCGGTCGGCGTTGCACCACTGCAGCGCCTCCCAGATCGACGGCAGCCCGAACGCCTCGCCGGCGTGGATCGTGTAGTGCCCGTTCTCGCGCTGCATGTGCTGGAAGGCGTCGAGGTGGCGGCTCGGCGGGAAGCCGGCCTCGGCCCCGGCGATGTCGAAGCCGACGACGCCCTGGTCGCGGTAGGCGACGGCGAGGTCGGCGATCTCGCGCGAGCGCGCGGCCGAGCGCATGGCCGTGAGCAGCGCGCGCACCTCGATGCGGCGCCCCTCGCTGCCGGAGCGGAAGCCCTCGAGCACGGCCTCGACCACCTCGGTCAGCGGCAGGCCGCGCTCGACGTGCAGCTCGGGGGCGAAGCGCACCTCGGCGTAGACGACGCCGTCGTCGTCGAGGTCCTGCGCGCACTCGGCGGCGACCCGCACGAGCGCCTCGCGGGTCTGCATGACGCCGACGGTGTGGCGGAAGCCCTCGAGGTAGAGCTCGAGCGAGCCGCGCTCGGCGCCGCTGCGGAAGAACCGCGCCAGCTCCTCGACGTCGGTCGTCGGCAGGTCGGCGTAGCCGGTCTCGGCGGCCAGCTCGACGACCGTCTGCGGGCGCAGCCCGCCGTCGAGGTGGTCGTGCAGCAGCACCTTCGGCGCGCGGCGGACCTGCTCGGGCGTGGGGGCGGTCACGGTCACTCCTCCCGGTGGACGGTGTCGGGCGAGAACGCCGGCAGGCAGACGGCGACGTACTCCGCGCCGTCCGGCGTCGTGTAGCGGACGCGCTCGCCGCCGCGGGTGAGGACGGCCTGCCCGGCGGCGACGACGAGCGTGCCGCCGTCGTGCTCGACGTGCACGGCGCCCTGGAGCACCAGGGTCACCTCGTCGAACTCCGGCACCTGCGCCGGCTCCTCCCAGCCCGCAGGGCTGCGCATGTGCGCGACCGAGACGGCGGACGTGCCGGTGCTGGCGCCGCCGACGTACTCGTCGATGAGCTTGCCGCCCGGCACGGGCACGCGGACGGGTGCGGTCACGAGCTGCGGCACGTCAGGCCACCCTCTCCAGGACGAGCGGTGCGGCGTCGGGCGCCGCGTCGGTCACGTCCCACGAGCCGTCGAGGGCGGCCAGGCCGCCGTCGAGGCGCGCGGGGTCGTCGGCGTGCAGCTCGAGCACGACGTCGCCGGCGCGCACTGGCTCGCCGCGCTGCACGCGGCAGACGACGCCGGCGCTGGCCGACACGTCGTCCTCCTTGCGGGCGCGGCCGGCGCCGAGCCGCCAGGCGGCGACGCCCACGCTGCGGGCGTCGAGGCGGGCCAGCACGCCCGAGCGGTCGGCGCGCACCTCGTGCACGTGCGCGGCGCGGGGGAGCGGGGCGGACGGGTCACCGCCCTGCGCGGCGACCATGCGCTCCCACACCGCGAGCGCGCTGCCGTCGCGCAGCGCTGCGGCCGGGTCGGCGCCGGGCTGCCCGCCGAGCGCGAGCATCTCGCGGGCCACGGAGGTGCAGACCTCGACGAGGTCGGCGGGCCCGCCGCCGGAGAGCACCTCGACGGCCTCGGCGACCTCGAGCGCGTTGCCGACCCCGCGGCCGAGCGGCGCCTCCATCGAGGTCAGCAGGCAGACGGTGCGCACGCCGTGCGCGGCGCCGAGCCCGACCATCGTGCGGGCCAGCTCGCGAGCGGACGGCACGTCGGGCATGAAGGCGCCCGAGCCGACCTTGACGTCGAGCAGCACCGCGTCGGCGCCGCCCGCGATCTTCTTGCTCATGATGCTGCTGGCGATGAGCGGCACCGACTCGACCGTGCCGGTGACGTCGCGCAGCGCGTAGAGCGCCTTGTCGGCGGGCGCCAGCTCGGCGCCGGCGGAGGCGATGACCGCGCCGACGTCGCGCAGCTGCGCGAGGAACTCCTCGTGCGCCAGCCCGCCGCGCCAGCCGGGGATGCTCTCGAGCTTGTCGAGGGTGCCGCCGGTGTGGCCGAGGCCGCGGCCCGACAGCTTGGGCACGGCCACGCCGAACGACGCGACGAGCGGCGCGACGACGAGCGAGACCTTGTCGCCGACGCCGCCGGAGGAGTGCTTGTCGACGACCGGGCGGCCGGTGCCCGACAGGTCCATGCGCTCGCCGGAGCGCACCATCGCGTCGGTCCAGGTGGCCAGCTCGCGCGGCGACAGCCCGCGCCACAGCACGGCCATGAGCAGCGCGCTCATCTGCTCGGGCGCGACCTCGCCGCGCGTGAAGCCGTCGAGCACCCACCGCACGGCGTCGTCAGGCAGCTCGCGGCCGGTGCGCTTGGCCGTGATGACGTCGACGGCCGTCCAGGCGCTCACGCGGGCAGGTCGTCGGGGCCGAACGCGTCGGGCAGCACCTCGGTCATCGGCAGGACGCCGCGGTCGGTGTCGACGAGCAGCGCCGCCCCGCCGTGCTCCCACAGCAGCTGCCGGCAGCGCCCGCACGGCATGAGCCGGTCGCCCGCGCCGCTCACGCACGCGAAGGCGACGAGCCGCCCGCCGCCGCTGGCGTGCAGCGCCGAGACCAGCCCGCACTCCGCGCACAGCCCCAGCCCGTAGGACGCGTTCTCGACGTTGCAGCCGGTGACGACGCGGCCGTCGTCGACGAGCGCGGCGGCGCCCACCTGCAGCCGGCTGTACGGCGCGTAGGCGCGGGTGGTGGCCTCGCGCGCGGCGGCGCGCAGCGCCTCCCAGTCGACCTGGTCCGGCGTCACGTCTGCTGCCCCCGTCGGTACGGCACGCCGTCGGCGGCCGGTGGTCTGAGCCGCTGCGAGGCGACGGCCAGCACGAGCAGCGTCACCAGGTGCGGGGTGAAGCCGACGAGCTGCGACGGCACGGTGTCGACGCTGGCGTACCAGAGCGCGAAGGCGACGGCGAGGCCGAGCGAGGCGACGACGAGCGGGATGCGGCGGCGCACCGCCTGCACGACCGCGACGACCACGAGGATCAGCGCGACGAGCAGGAGCAGCCCGCGGACGGCGCCGCTCGCGCGCAGCTGGATGGCGTCGGCGTAGCCGAACAGGCCGGCGCCCGCGGCCAG
>CANKBT010000212.1 GCA_947479995.1 Frankiaceae bacterium
GGCCGGTGGCGCGCAGCAGCCACACCAGGCGCGCGGCGAAGACGCCGCCGGCGTCGTCGTACGCGACGACCGCGTCGCCGTCGCCGATGCCCAGCGCGCCGAGGTCCCGGGCGAAGCGCGCGGGGTCGGGCAGCGGGTGGCGGCCCTGCGGCCCCGGCGGGCCGGCGAGCACGGCGTCGAGGTCGACGAAGACGGCGCCGGGCAGGTGGCCGGCCTCGTGGGCGCGGCGGCCGGGGCTGCCGTCGGCGGGGTAGCGGACGTCGGCGAGCACCGCGCCGGACGGCACGGCCGCCACGAAGGGCGTCACGACAGGACGACCACGTGCCCGACGCGCGGCCCGACGCCCTCGTGCACGGCGAGCCACGCGTGCTGCAGCCCCTCCGGCCCCGCGCCCTCGACGACGTCGACCCACTGCGCGGCCTGCGGCGCGAACGCCGCCCACGCCGCGGCGAAGCGGGCGTCGACCCCGCCCGGGCCCCAGTCCTGCGCCCGCTTGGCGATCTGGTCGGGCGCGAAGAACATCGTCGGGCGGGCGCCCTCGAGCGGGCCGGCGTCCGCGCCGGGCTGCCCCTGCGCGATGCCGACGACGACGTCGCGCACCAGCTGCGCGCCGAGGTGGCGGTGCAGCGCCTGGCGCAGCGGCACGCTGCCGGCCACGTCGACGTAGGCGGTCGCCGCCGCGGGCAGCTGCGGCACGTCGTCGTACGCGAGCACCCGGTCGTAGGTGCCGAGGCCGCTGGTGAAGGCGAGGTTGCCGGGCGAGGTGAGGCCGACGACCTCGACGCCCGCCTCGCGCAGGCACCACGCGGTGCCGTACGCCGTCTTGCTCGACGCCGACGACAGCACGACCTGCTCGACCGGCGGCCCGCCGTCGGTGAGCCAGTCGGCCAGCACGAACGAGGTCATGAACAGCGGCCGGTAGAGCACCTGCAGGTCGGGCAGCTCCGGGTCGGCGGCGGCGTACGCGTTGTAGACCGCGGGCAGCTCCGCGCGGTGCGGGGCGGCGTCGCGGAAGCCGCCGTCGCGCACGTGCGCCGGCTGCACGACGAGGTGGCTCGACGGCGGCAGGTAGCCGTAGACCCGGTCGCCGACGGCGACGCCGTCGGCGCGCGAGGCGACCACCTCGGCGAAGCCCCACAGCGGCACGCGGCCCCGGCCCTCGGGCGCCGGGAAGAAGCGCCAGTAGCCGAGCACGTCGCCGAGCAGCGCGTACGTGACGTTGTTGGCCGTCATGCCGACGCGGTCGACCCGCAGCACCGCCTCGCCGTCCGCGGGCTCCGGCACCGGCACCTCCTCGACGCGCGCGTTGCGCAGGTCGGAGCGGTCGACGGTCAGGTCCCAGGCGCCCATGCGCGGACCGTAGCCCGCCCGGCAGCGCCCCGCGGGCAGGCGCGAGACTGGGCGCGTGACCGGAGGCGCGACCACGACCGACGCGGTGCTGACGCTGTCGTGCCCGGACCGCGTGGGCATCGTGCTCGCGGTGGCCCGGGTGCTCGTCGAGGACGGCTGGAACACCGTCGACAGCCAGCAGTACGGCGACCCCGACACCGGGCGCTTCTTCATGCGCGTGCACGTCGACGGCCCGGGCGACCTCGACGCCCTGCGCGCCCGCCTCGCCCCCGTGGCCGAGGCGCACGGCATGGACTGGCGGCTCGACGACCTGGCGCGGCCGGGCCGGGTGCTCGTCATGGTGTCGCAGCACGGGCACTGCCTCAACGACCTGCTCTACCGGCACAGCACCGGCGCGCTCAACGCCGACGTGCGCGCGGTCGTGAGCAACCACGAGGTGTTCCGGCCGCTGGTCGAGCAGCACGGCCTGCCGTTCCACCAAGTGCCGGTGACGAAGGACGGCAAGCCGGAGGCGGAGGCGCGGCTGCTCGAGCTGGTCGCCGCCGAGCAGGTCGAGCTGGTGGTGCTGGCCCGCTACATGCAGGTGCTCTCCGACGACCTGTGCGCGGCGCTGCCCGACACCATCAACATCCACCACTCGTTCCTGCCGAGCTTCAAGGGCGGCCGGCCGTACCACCAGGCGCACGCGCGCGGCGTCAAGCTCATCGGCGCCACCGCGCACTACGTGACCGCCGACCTCGACGAGGGGCCGATCATCGAGCAGGAGGTCGCCCGGGTCGACCACGCCTTCGGCCCCGAGCGGCTGGCGGCGACCGGCCGCGACCTCGAGTCGATCGCGCTGGCCCGGGCGGTCGCCTGGCACCTCGAGCACCGGGTGCTGCGCAACGGCAGCCGCACGGTCGTCTTCCGCTAGCCCCCGCCGGGCCCCCGGCTACGCTCGGGGCCGCACCACGACAGGCGCCACGGGGAAGCCGGTGAGAGTCCGGCGCGGTCCCGCCACTGTGACCCCGTCCTCCGGGACGAGGGAGCCAGACACCCACGCCCGTCGTCCCTCAGACCCGGGGCGCGGACCCCAGGAAAGGCACGCGTGTACCCCTTCTCGGCCGTCGTCGGCCTCGACGACCTGCGCCTCGCCCTCGTCGTCAACGCCGTCTCCCCGGCGGTCGGCGGCGTGCTCGTGCGCGGCGAGAAGGGCACCGCGAAGTCGACGGTCGTGCGCGCGCTCGCCGCGCTGCTGCCGCCCGTCGCCGTGCCCGCCGGCTGCCGCTTCTCCTGCGCCCCCGCCGCCCCCGACCCGTCGTGCCCCGACCTCGCCGCGCACGGCGAGGCCGTCGAGCGCCCGGCCCGGCTCGTCGAGCTGCCGGTCGGCGCGTCCGAGGACCGCCTCGTCGGCTCGCTCGACCTCGAGCGGGCGCTCACCAGCGGCGTCAGCGCGTACGAGCCGGGGCTGCTGGCCGCGGCGCACCGCGGCGTGCTCTACGTCGACGAGGTCAACCTGCTGCACGACCACCTCGTCGACCTGCTGCTCGACGCGGCGGCGCTCGGCCGGTCCTACGTCGAGCGCGAGGGCGTCTCGGTGCAGCACGCGTCCCGCTTCCTGCTCGTCGGCACCATGAACCCCGAGGAGGGCGAGCTGCGCCCGCAGCTGCTCGACCGCTTCGGGCTCACCGTCGAGGTCGCCGCCACGCGCGACCCGGTCGAGCGCGCCGAGGTGGTCCGCCGGCGGCTGGCCTACGAGGCCGACCCGGACGGCTTCGCCGCGCAGTGGGCCGCCGCCGACGCGGCGCTCGCGGCCGACATCGCGACCGCCCGGGCGCGGCTGCCGCGGGTGGTGCTCGGCGACCACGCGCTGCGCGAGGTCACGACCGTCTGCGCGGCCTTCGACGTCGACGGCCTGCGCGCCGACCTCGTCACCGCCAAGGCCGCCGTCGCGCTCGCCGCCTGGGCCGGCCGCGACGAGGTGACCACCGACGACGTGCGCACCGCGGCGCGCCTCGCCCTGCCGCACCGCCGCCGGCGCACGCCCTTCGAGGCGCCCGGTCTCGACCAGCAGCAGCTCGACGACGCGCTCGACGGCGTCGAGCCGGACGACGGTCCGGACGACGGTCCCGACGGCCCGCCCGACGACGGCCCGAGCGGCCCGAGCGGCCCGGGCGGCAGCCCGCCGCCGGTCGCCGACGGCGGCGACGGGGGCGACGGCGGAGACGACGGGGGAGGCGACGCGCCGGCCGAGGGCACGGACGGCCCGGCCGGCGCGCAGGAGCCCCGCCCCGCGAGCAGCCGCGCGCAGGCCGGCGAGGGCTCGGCCGCGCCCCCGGGTGAGGCCTTCACGCCGGTCGCCCTGCGCGTGCCGGGCGTCAACCGGCGCGCCGGCGCCGCGGGCCGCCGCTCGCGCACGACCGGCGACAGCGGCCGGCTCACCGGCGCGCGCACCCCCGAGGGGCGCCTGCAGTCGCTGCACCTGTCCGCCACGCTCCGCGCCGCCGCCCCGCACCAGGGCGCGCGCGGCCGCACCGGCACGGCGCTCGAGCTGCGCCGCGGCGACCTGCGCGAGGCGGTGCGCGAGGGCCGCGAGGGCAACCTCGTGCTGTTCGTCGTCGACGCCTCCGGCTCGATGGCGGCGCGGCAGCGCATGGGCGCCGTCAAGGGCGCCGTGCTGAGCCTGCTCACCGACGCCTACCAGCGCCGCGACAAGGTGGCGCTCGTGACGTTCCGCGGCGCGGGCGCCGAGCTCGCGCTGCCGCCGACGAGCAGCGTCGAGGCCGCGGTCGCCCGCCTGGCCCTGCTGCCGACCGGCGGTCGCACGCCGCTGTCGGCCGGGCTGCTGCGCGCGGCCGAGGTGCTGCGCGTCGAGGCCGTGCGCGACCGCGCCCGCCGCGCGCTCGTCGTCGTCGTCACCGACGGCCGGCACACCAGCGGGCCGGCCCCCGCGCCGGCCGCCGCGCACCTCGCGCGCAGCGGCGCCGCGTGCGTGGTCGTCGACTGCGAGAGCGGCCCGGTGCGCCTCGGGCTCGCCGGCGAGCTCGGCCGCCAGCTCGGCGGCGTCGCGCTGCGCGTCGAGGAGCTGTCGGCCGACGCGCTCACCGCCGTCGCGAGGGCGGCCTGATGCCGCGCCGCACCCGCCACGTGCCGTCGACCCCGAGGGGTGCCTAGTGCCGCAGGGCCAGCCGACGTCCGTCCCCGACGACGGGCTCACCACGCGCCAGCGCCGCAACCGCGCGCTCACGGTCGTGCACACCGGCGAGATGAAGGGCAAGAGCACGGCCGCCTTCGGGCTGGCCCTGCGCGCCTGGAACCAGGGCTGGCCGATCGCGGTCTTCCAGTTCGTCAAGAGCGCGAAGTGGAAGGTCGGCGAGGAGCACGCGCTGCGCACCCTCGGCGCCAGCGGCGAGGGCGGCCCGGTCACCTGGCACAAGATGGGCGAGGGCTGGTCCTGGACCCGCAAGGCCGGCACCGACGAGGACCACGCGGCCAACGCCCTCGAGGGCTGGCGCCAGGTGCAGCGCGACCTCGCCGCGTCGGCCTACCGCTTCTACGTGCTCGACGAGTTCACCTACCCGTTGACGTGGGGCTGGGTCGACGTCGACGAGGTCGTCGAGACCCTGCGCGGGCGGCCCGAGGGCCAGCACGTCGTCATCACCGGCCGCGACGCCGCGCCCGCGCTCGTCGAGGCGGCCGACCTCGTCGTCGAGATGACCAAGGTCAAGCACCCGATGGACGCCGGGCAGAAGGGCCAGCGGGGGATCGAGTGGTGATCCCGCGGCTGGTGCTCGCCGCGCCGTCGTCCGGCGCCGGCAAGACCACGGTCGCGACGGGCCTCATGGCCGCGCTGCGCGCCCGCGGCCTCGAGGTGTCGCCGCACAAGGTCGGGCCCGACTACATCGACCCCGGCTACCACGCGCTCGCGACCGGCCGGCCCGGCCGCAACCTCGACCCCGTCCTGTGCGGCGAGGAGCGCGTCGCCCCGCTGTTCGCGCACGGCGCGCGCGGCGCCGACGTCGCCGTCGTCGAGGGCGTCATGGGCCTGTACGACGGCCGCGGCTCCTCCGAGCACGGCTCCACCGCGCACGTCGCCCACCTGCTCGAGGCGCCCGTCGTGCTCGTCGTCGACGCGAGCAGCCAGAGCCGCTCGGTGGCGGCCCTCGTGCACGGCTTCGCGTCGTACGACGAGGACCTGCCGCTCGCGGGCGTCGTGCTCAACCGGGTCGCCAGCGACCGGCACGAGCGGGTGCTGCGCGAGGCGCTCGAGGGCGTCGCCCCGGTGCTGGGCGTGCTGCGGCGCGACCCGTCCGTGCACACCCCGAGCCGGCACCTGGGGCTGGTGCCCGCCGCCGAGCGGTCGCCCGAGGCCGTCGCCACCGTGCGCGAGCTCGGCCGGCTCGTCGCCCGCAGCTGCGACCTCGACGCGCTGCTGGCCGTCGCCC
>CANKBT010000213.1 GCA_947479995.1 Frankiaceae bacterium
CTCGACCTCGGCGTGACCGCCGTCGAGCTGCTGCCGGTGCACGCGCACGTCGACGAGCCGCACCTGCTGCGGCGGGGGCTGCGCAACGCGTGGGGCTACAACAGCGTCGGCTTCTTCGCGCCGCACGCCGCGTACGCCGCGACCGCCGACCCGCGCGCCGAGTTCCGCGCGATGGTGCGCGCGCTGCACGACGCCGGCCTGGAGGTGCTGCTCGACGTCGTCTACAACCACACCGGCGAGGGCGACGCCGCAGGGCCGGTGCTCGCCTGGAAGGGCCTCGACGGCGCGACGGCCTACCGGCGCCGCGAGGACGGCGCGTACGACGACGTCACCGGCTGCGGCGCGACGCTCGACCTGCGCACGCCCGAGGTGCTGCGCACGGTGCTCGACTCGCTGCGGCACTGGGTCGAGCACTTCGGCGTCGACGGCTTCCGCTTCGACCTCGCGCCGGCGCTCACGCGCGGCAGCGCCTTCCTCGACGCCGTGGCGCAGGACCCGCTGCTGCGCGGCGTGAAGCTGGTCGCCGAGCCCTGGGACCTCGGCCCGGACGGCTACCGCGTCGGCCGCTTCCCGCACCCCTGGTCGGAGTGGGACGCCGAGCTGCGCGACGCCGTGCGCGACTTCTGGCGCGGCGCCGGCGACGTGCGCGTGCTCGCCACCCGCCTCGCCGGCTCGGCGGACCTGTTCGCGCACGGCGGCCGCGCCGCGTGGGCCCGCACCGCCCTCGTCACCGCGCACGACGGCTTCACGCTGCGCGACCTCACGACGTACGAGCGCAAGCGCAACGAGGCCAACGGCGAGGGCAACCGGGACGGGTCCGACGCCGAGCGCGGCTGGAACTGCGGCGTCGAGGGCGAGACCGACGACCCCGCGGTCGAGGCGCTGCGCCTGCGCCAGGCGGCCAACCTGCTCGCCACGCTGCTGCTGTCGGGCGGCGTGCCGATGCTGACGATGGGCGACGAGGTGCGCCGCACGCAGCACGGCAACAACAACGCCTACTGCCAGGTCGACCTCGGCGCCATGCCGTGGGAGTGGGGCGACGACGCCCGCGCGCTGCTCGCGACGACCCGCGCGCTCGTCGGGCTGCGCGGCGAGGTGGCGCGCGAGGGCTTCCCGACCGGGCTCCGCGACGAGGACGGCGTGCGCGACCTCGGCTGGTTCGACGTGCACGGGCGCGACCTCACCGGGGAGGCCTGGCCCGAGGGCGACGTGCGCACGCTCGGCCTGCTCCACGGCGGCCGGCTCGCGGCCGTGCTGCACAGCGGCGCGGACGACGTCGACGTCGTGCTGCCCGAGGGCACCTGGGACGTCGTGCTCGACACCGCGGGGCGGCTGGCCGGCCGGCTCAGCGGGGCGGTGCGGCTGGCGTCGCGGTCGGTGCTGGTGGCACGCCGAGCGGGGCGGTGAGCGCGACCTCCCAGTCGCGCCCGCGGCGCACCGTCAGCTCGAGCACGTCGAGCGTCGCGCGCAGCGGCAGCAGCGGCGCGACGGCCGCCTCGACCGCGTCGACGTCGCCGTCGCGGAGCACCCGCGCGACCGACAGGTGCGGCGTGCGCAGGTCGGCGCGCAGGCGCGCCGCGAGCGCCGCGAAGGGCGCCGGGTCGTCCGGCAGCAGGTGCACGACGAGGCGCCCCCGCACGTCGACGTCGAAGCGGTGCGGGCCGTGGAGCACGACCTCCAGCGGCGGGGTCGCGGCGGCCGCCGCCCGCACGTCGTCCCGGCGCGCGAGCGCCTCCTCGGCGGGCACCCACGGGTAGCCGAGGCTGACGTGCGCCGGCTCCAGCAGCCCGACGTGCGGCAGCCCGCGGACGGCGTCGAGCAGCGGCTCGGCCGCGGCGACCGGCAGGTAGAGCGCGCTCGGGTCGGGGCCCGGCCTCACGTGCGGCTCAGGCGGTCGTCACCAGCGCCAGGTCGGCGTCGCCGGGCAGCAGCTCGTGGTGCGGCAGCACGCGCACGGTGTAGCCGAACGAGCCGGCGCGCTCGAGCACGACGTCGCCCTCGAAGCGCGGCAGGCCCTGCTCGTCGGTGCCGGACGCGGCGAGCACGACGACCGCGGGCGCGAGCAGCTCGTCGGCCTCGTCGACCCGGCCGTACGCCGCCTGCACCGTCACCGCGCCCGGCTCGAGGCCGGCGAGGTCGACGGTCGCGCGCAGGGTGAGCCGCGACCCGACCTCGGGCGCGTCCGCGACGCCGGTGGCCTCGACGTGCACCACGCGCACGTCGCCCCAGCGGCCGCGCACGTCGCCGCGCCAGGCGGCCAGCGCGCGCGCCGGGGCGTACGACGAGGCGGCGAGCGCGCGCGAGGAGACGGCCGCGGGCGCGTAGAGCTGCTGCACGTAGTCGCGGACCATGCGGCTGGCGAGCACCTTCGGGCCGAGCGTCTGCAGCGTGTGGCGGACCATGTCGACCCAGCGCTGCGGCACGCCCTGCTCGTCGACGTCGTAGAAGCGCGTGCGCACCTGCTTCTCGACGAGCTCGTAGAAGGCAGCGGCCTCGAGGTCGTCGCGGCGCTCCGGGTCGCTGACGCCGTCGGCGGTGGGGATCGCCCAGCCGTTCTCGCCGTCGTACATCTCGTCCCACCAGCCGTCGAGGATCGACAGGTTGAGGCCGCCGTTGAGCGCCGACTTCATGCCGCTGGTGCCGCAGGCCTCGAGCGGGCGCAGCGGGTTGTTGAGCCACACGTCGCAGCCGCCGTAGAGGTAGCGCGCCATGCCGATGTCGTAGTCGGGCAGGAAGGCGATCCGGTGGCGCACGTCGGCCGCGTCGGCGAACCGCACGATCTGCTGCACGAGCTCCTTGCCGCCGTCGTCGGCCGGGTGGCTCTTGCCGGCGATGACGAGCTGCACCGGGCGCTCCGGGTCGAGCAGGAGGGCCTTGAGCCGCTCGGGGTCGCGCATCATGAGCGTGAGCCGCTTGTACGACGGCACGCGCCGCGCGAAGCCGATGGTGAGCACGTCGGGGTCGAAGGCCGACGCCGTCCAGCCGAGCTCGGCCTCGGTGGCGCCGCGCTGCAGCCACGACTCCTTGAGGCGCCGGCGGGCCTCGACGACCAGCCGCTCGCGCAGCACGCGGCGGGTCGCCCAGATGCCCTCGGCCGGCAGCGCGCCGATGCCCTCCCAGCCCTGCGCCTCGGTGACGAGCGACGCGCCGACCTCGCGCTCGGCCAGCTCGAACACCTCGCGCGACACCCACGTCGGGGCGTGCACGCCGTTGGTGATCGAGCTGATCGGCACCTCGGCCTGGTCGAAGCCCGGCCACAGCCCGCTGAACATGCCGCGGCTCACCACGCCGTGCAGCTGCGCGACGCCGTTGCGGCGCTGCGCCATGCGCAGGCCCATGTGCGCCATGTTGAACACGCCCGGGTCGTCCTCGTCGCCGAGCGACAGCACGCGGTCGACCGGGAGGCCGGCCTCGGCCCACTCGGTGCCCTCGCCGAAGTGCCGGGCGATGAGCTCGCGCGGGAAGCGGTCGATGCCCGCGGGCACCGGCGTGTGAGTGGTGAACACGGTGCCGGCGCGCACGGCCTCGGTGGCCTCGTCGTAGGACAGGCCCTGCTGCACGAGCTCGCGCACGCGCTCGACGCCGAGGAAGCCGGCGTGGCCCTCGTTGGTGTGGAAGACCTCGGGCGCGGGGTCGCCGGTGAGGTCGGTCCAGGCGCGCAGCGCCCGGACGCCGCCGATGCCGAGCAGCATCTCCTGGTGCAGCCGGTGGTCCGAGCCGCCGCCGTACAGCCGGTCGGTGACCTCGCGCATCTCGGGGGTGTTGTCCTCGACGTCGCTGTCGAGCAGCAGCAGCGGCACGCGGCCGACCTGCGCGCGCCAGACCTGGGCGTGCAGCACGACGCCGTCCGGCATGCCGACGTGCACGCGCACCGGCGCGCCGTCCGCGCCGGTCAGCAGCGTCAGCGGCAGGCCGTACGGGTCGAGCGGCGGGTAGCGCTCCTGCTGCCAGCCCTCGGCGTTGAGCGACTGCTTGAAGTAGCCGGCGCGGTAGAGCAGGCCGACGCCGACGATCGGCACGCCGAGGTCGGACGCCGCCTTGAGGTGGTCGCCGGCGAGGATGCCGAGGCCGCCGGAGTACTGCGGCAGCACCTCGGTGATGCCGAACTCCGGCGAGAAGTAGGCGATCGACGCGGGCGCGCCGTCGAGCCCCTGGTACCAGCGCGGCGTCGACAGGTAGTCCTGCAGGTCGGCGTGCGCCGCCTCGAGCCGGCCGAGGAACGCCTGGTCGGCCGCGAGCGCGGCGAGGCGCTCCGGGCTCACCTCCCCGAGCAGGCGCACGGGGTCCTGCCCGACGGCCTGCCAGGTGGCCGGGTCGACCGACGCGAACAGGTCGAGCGAGGCGGGGTGCCACGACCAGCGCAGGTTGAGCACGAGCTCCCCGAGCGGGGCCAGCGGGGCGGGCAGGGCCAGTCGGACGGTCATCCGTCGGAGAGCGCGCACGCGTCGGACCCTAGTGCGCGCCGGGCCCCCGGAGAGTCCTCGGCGCGCGGCGTTCGGGACCGGGATGCATGGGTACGGCGACCGCGATGACGGGTCGAATCGGGATCGCAGACGTCCAGCCGACGGTGTCGTGCGGGCGCTACCCAGCGCGCGCGGTCGTCGGGGAGCAGGTGACGGTCTCCGCGACCGTCTTCCGGGAGGGGCACGACGCGGTCGGGTGCGACGTGCGCGTCACGCGCCCGGACGGCACCGCCGCGCCGTTCCTGCGCATGCGCGCCGGCGAGCCCGGCACCGACCGGTGGCACGCCGACCTGGTGGTCGACGCCGAGGGCGAGTGGTCGTTCTCCGTCGAGGCCTGGGACGACCCGCTCGGCACCTGGTGGCACGACGCGCCGCTCAAGGTCGGCGCGGGCGTCGACGTCGAGGTGGTGCTCGAGGAGGGCGCGCGGCTGTTCGAGGAGGCCGCGCAGGGCGCGCCCAAGGGGGCGCGGGCGGAGGTCACGGCCGCGGTCACGGCGCTGCGCGACACCACCGCGACCCCCGAGGAGCGGCTCGCCGCCGGCGTCGCGCTCGAGCCCCTGCTCGTCGACGCGCCCGTGCGCCGGCTCGTCACGGCCGAGGAGCCGCGGCGCGTCCTCGTCGACCGCGAGCGCGCGCTCTACGGCGCCTGGTACGAGTTCTTCCCGCGCAGCGAGGGGGCCGCGCCCGACGCCGACGGCGTGCTGCGCAGCGGCACCTTCCGCACCGCCGCCGAGCGCCTGCCGGCCGTCGCGGAGATGGGCTTCGACGTCGTCTACCTGCCGCCGATCCACCCGGTGGGCAAGGTCAACCGCAAGGGCCCGAACAACACCCTCACGCCCGGGCCGGACGACGTCGGCTCGCCGTGGGCGATCGGCAGCGACGAGGGCGGCCACGACGCCGTGCACCCCGACCTCGGCACGATCGAGGACTTCGACGCCTTCGTCGCCCGCACCCGCGAGCTGGGCATGGAGGTCGCCCTCGACCTCGCGCTGCAGTGCGCGCCCGACCACCCGTGGGCGACCGCGCACCCGGAGTGGTTCACCACCCGCGTCGACGGCACGATCGCGTACGCGGAGAACCCGCCGAAGAAGTACCAGGACATCTACCCGCTGAACTTCGACAACGACCCCGAGGGGCTCTACGCCGAGGTGCTGCGCGTGGTGCGCCACTGGACGTCGCACGGCGTGCGCATCTTCCGCGTCGACAACCCGCACACCAAGCCGCTCGACTTCTGGGAGTGGCTCATCCGCGAGGTGAAGTCGACCGAGCCCGACGTGCTGTTCCTCGCCGAGGCGTTCACGCGGCCGGC
>CANKBT010000214.1 GCA_947479995.1 Frankiaceae bacterium
CTCCTCCGCGCTGGTGCTCAGCGCGGCTCCTGCGGCGGCGCACGGCGGTGACTCCGCCGGCGTACCCGCGTTCTTCCGCACGACCGTCACCTCCGTCACGCCGGGCGTCGAGGGCCTGCGGGTGCGCAGCGTCGAGCGTGGTGCGCGGCTGCAGGTGACCTACGACGGCCCGGGCGTCGTCGAGGTGCTCGGAGACTCCGGTGAGCCCTACCTCCGGCTGACGTCGGCGGGCACGGAGACGAACCTCGACTCGCCGTCGAGCTGGCGCGACGACGACCGCCTGGGCGCCACCGAGGTCCCTGCCGATGCCGACGGTCGAGGCAGGCCGAGGTGGGTCGCGCTCGGCGAAGAGCCGGTGCTCACTTGGCAGGAGCACCGCGCGCACTGGACGGGGCTCGAGCTGCCCGAGCAGGTGCAGGCGGAGCCGGGTGAGGCACGCCGCGTGCGCGACTGGACCGTGCCGCTCGTCGTGGACGGCGCGCCCGTCACCGTCGTCGGGACGCTCGACTAGGTGCCCGGCCCGGTCAACGGCCCGTGGATCGCCCTCGCGCTGACGGCGGCGCTGCTGACGGCCCTGGCCGTGCGCTCCGGCCGGCTCGCAGCCCTGGCCTGCGTCGCCGTCGTCGTCGCCGACGCCACCCGCGCGCTGGGCACCACGCTTGCGGCCGCCGCCGAGGTGGGTCAGGCAGCCGTGGAGTCGGTCGGCGTCGCCGGCATCGGCTGGGTGCTGCTCCTGCTCGCCGCGCGCGGCGCCCTGCGCGACCAGGCGGGGGCGCTCGTGCTCGGTGCGGTCGGCGGGGCGCTGGTCGCGCTCGCGGGCGCGCTGCCCGACGTCGACGTCCTGGGCGCCTCCGAGCCGCTCACCGACCTGCCGGAAGACCTTCAGCGCGCCGCCGTCGCTCTGGCCCTGGGTGGCGGGCTGGGCATCCTCGCCGGCCTCGTCCTCGCCTTCCGACGCATCGCCGCCGAGGCGGAGAAGCCCCTGCCCGTCCGACCGTCCGCATGACAGGCGTCCGCCTGTGCCCACCGACGCCCGCCCTCACCGACCGGAGCCCTGCATGAGCCTGAACGCACGCCTGTCCCTCGTCGTCGTCGCCGTGTTCGTCGCGGTCGTCGGCGCGCTGGCCCTGACCTCGGCGGCCGGCCGTGACACCCCGGCGCCGGTGACGGGTGACGCCGCCTCCGAGCTGCTGGTGCGGGCCGACAGCCACCGGCTCGCTCAGCCGGACGAGCCCGAGGCCGTCTTCGTGGAGTTCCTGGACTTCGAGTGCGAGTCCTGCCGTGCGGCCTTCCCGGCCGTCGAGCAGCTGCGCGAGGACTACGGCGACCGCGTCGAGTTCGTCGTGCGCTACTTCCCGATCCCCAGCCACGCCAACGCCGAGAACGCCGCCGTGGCCGTCGAGGCTGCGGCGCAGCAGGGCGCCTTCGAGGCGATGTACGCGCGCATGTTCCAGACGCAGGCCGAGTGGGGCGAGCGCCGCGAGTCCGAGGCCGGCCGCTTCCGCACCTTCGCGCAGGACCTCGGTCTCGACATGGCGGCCTACGACGCGGCCGTCGCCGACCCCGACACGCTCGCCCGGGTGCAGCGCGACCTCGCCGACGGCACGGCTCTGGGCGTGGACGGCACCCCGACCTTCTTCCTCGACGGCGAGCGGCTCCAGCCGCAGTCCTACGACGACCTCACCGAGAGCCTCGACGGTGCCCTCCGCGACTGACGTCCGGCGCCCGCCGCTACCGACGGCGGCCGCGAGCCGCCGGGTCCGCCTGCTCGGAGCCGGGCTCGTCACCGGCTCGGTCGTCGGGCTGCTGGCCTCGGTGGTCCTGACCGTCGAGAAGGCCCGCCTGGCGGCCGACCCGGCCTACGTCCCCTCGTGCAGCGTCAACCCGGTGCTCAGCTGCGGCTCGGTGATGGCGTCGGACCAGGCGTCCCTGCTCGGCTTCCCGAACTCCGTGCTCGGGCTGGTCGGGTTCCCCGTCGTGCTGGTCGCCGGCCTGCTGCTCGTGGCCCGTGCCGGCCTGCCGGCCCGGGCCTGGCCGGTGCTGCAGCTCGGGCTGCTGGGCGGCGTCGTCTTCGTGCACTGGCTGGCCTTCCAGACGCTCTACCGGATCGGCGCGCTGTGCCCGTACTGCCTGGCCGTCTGGGCGGTGACCGTGCCGATGGCCTGGTACGTCACCGTGCACCGCTGGCGGGCGAGGTCGGAGGCGGGGCACGCGCTCGCGCGCCCAGCGGCAGTGGCCGTGTCCCTGCACGGAGTCCTGATCACTGCGTGGTTCGTCGGCATCGCCGCGCTCATCGCGCAGCGGTTCTGGTCCTACTGGTCCTCGCTGCTCCCGTGAGCCGCCGATCGAGGAGATCGCCCGTGCGCCGCACGTCCGTCGCCGCCCCGAAGAGGTTCGGCTCCCTCCCCCACCGGACCAGCCGTGCGAGCTGGCGATGACGCCGCTCGCCGCGGAGGTGCTGCCACCGCAGCCCAGCGGCATGGACTGGGTGACCTCCTGGCAGGTCGAGCCGCTCGCGCTGCTCGTGCTCCTGCTGATGGGCGCCGCCTACGCCCAGGGGGTGCTCGTGCTCGTCCGACGCGGCGACCGCTGGCCGGTCAGCCGCAGCATCTCCTTCGCTCTGGGCCTGTTCGTCATCGGCGCAGCCACCATGAGCAGCCTGGGCGTGTACGACACCACGCTGTTCAGCGTGCACTCCGTGCAGCACATGGTGCTGCAGATGCTCGCGCCGGTGCCCCTGGCGTTGTCGGCGCCCGTCACGCTGGCGCTGCGGACCCTGCCCGTGCCGCAGCGCCGGTGGCTGCTCAGCGTCCTGCACAGCCGCGTCGTGCGGGTCGTCGCCAACCCGCTCGTCGGGCTCGCCGGCTTCGTCGCCTCGCCCCTGGCGCTGTACAACTCCGGCTGGTACGGAGCCACCCTCGACAACGAGGCCGTGCACCTGCTGTCGCACGCGCACTTCCTGGCGCTGGGCTGCCTGTTCTTCTGGCCGCTCCTCGGCCTCGACCCGTTGCCAGGCCGTCTGCCCTACCCGTTCCGGGCTCTGCTCGTGATGCTCGTCCTGCCCCTGCACGTCCTGCTGGGCATCTCCATCATGTCTTCGACCCAGGTGTACGGCGCCGAGCACTACCTGCACCTGGCTCGCGACTGGGGTGCGAGCGCGCTGAGCGACCAGCGCACCGGCGGCGCCATCATGTGGGCGTTCGGCGACGTCGTCGGGGTCGTCTTGCTCGGTGCCCTCCTGGTCCAGTGGGTGCGAGCCGACGCCCGGGAGGCGCAGCGCGTCGACCGCCACCTCGACCGGCTCGACGCCCGGGCCGCCGCGCGCGGGACCGCGTCGACATGACGGCAGCACCTCCAACAGCTCGGGAGCCGGGTGAGCGCCGTCGCCGGGCCGCGGCCGTCGCCCACGGGGCCCGGTACGCGCCGCGCCACGTCAAGACACCCCATCAGCCCCGGGGGCGAGGGCTGGTCCCCGTCCTGCTGGTGACCGCAGCCGTCGTGCTCACGAGCGGCGCCGACCACGACGGTGGCGACCACCTGCGGACGGCAGGCGCACTCACCCTCGACCGTCCCGCCGCCGACGCACCGGCGCCCACCACCCTCGCCGCGCCTCCTCAGGCCGTGCCGGCGCCGCTCCCAGCGGCCTCGGGCCTGCCCACGGCGGCCAGCCGCGCTCGCTCGCGACCGGGTGTGCTGCCTGCGCGACCGGTCGAGGGCGCCATCACGTCGGTCTTCGGGCCCCGCTGGGGTCGGCAGCACGGCGGGATCGACCTGCGTGCCAGCACCGGGACGCCGGTCGTGAGCGCCCTCGCCGGCACCGTCGAGAGCGCTGGCTGGGCGGGCGGCTACGGCCGGCTGGTCACGGTCCGCCACGGCGACGGCACGGTGACCGCCTACGCGCACCTCAGCCAGACCGCCGTGCGCACCGGTGAGCCGGTCGAGCGGGGTCAGCTGCTCGGGCTGTCCGGGGCCACGGGCAACGTCACCGGGCCGCACCTGCACTTCGAGGTCCGGACGGCCGGCGGCAAGCGCGATCCGGAGCAGTGGCTGCGCGACGTCGTCGCGTCCTGAGGCGCGCCACGAGCAGTCCGGCGGGGAGCAGCAGCGCCAGGAGCACCTCCGACGACGCACCCCAGCGCGTGGCGACCGTGAGCTGCGACCGTCGCGGCAGGTCCGCGACGAGCACGCCCGGCACGTACAGGCCGGTGCGCGCCACGACGCGGCCGTCCGGTCGCACGAGCGCGCTGATGCCGCTGGTCGTGACCACCACCGTCGACCGCCCGTGCTCCACCGCGCGCAGCCTGGCCATGGCCAGCTGCTGCGCACTCTGCCCGGAGTAGCCGTAGGAGGCGTTGTTGCTCGGCAGGACCAGCAGTTCGCCGCCCGCGCGGACCGCCTGCCGCGACGGCGCGTCGAACGCCACCTCGAAGCAGGTCCCGACCGCCAGCGGGACGTCCTGCAGGTCGAGGCGGCCCACGCGGTCGCCCGGCGTGAAGTCGCGCGGGAGCAGGTCTCCGGCGCTCGGGTAGAGCCCCTGCACGAGACCGCGCAGGGGCAGGTACTCGCCGAAGGGCACGAGGTGCCGCTTGCGGTAGGGCTCCCCGACGACGCCGTCCGGCCCCCAGACGAGGACGCCGTTGCTCGTCGCGCCGCCAGGGTCACGCAGGACGGCGCCGAGCAGCAGGGGGGTGCCGCCGAGGGCGTCCACAGCCGCGTCGACCCGACGCGCCGCCGCCGGCTCTGAGCGCGGGTCCTGGTCGCTGGCGTTCTCCGGCCACAGCACCAGGTCCGGGCGTGCGGTGCGCCCGGCGGTCACGTCGGCAGCGAGGCGCCGGGTCTGCGCGAGGTGGTTGTCGAGCACGACGAGGTCCTCGGCGAAGGCGTCCAGGCCGCTGCCCGGCACGTCGCCCTGGACCGCCGCGACGCGCACGGTCCGGCCGTCGGTCGGCAGGGGGAGTGCGAGCCCCGCACCCAGAGGGAGTAGCACGAGCGCCGCTCCCGCCGCTGCCCGGCGCCAGGCCGGCACGGGCCGCCCGGCGCGGAGCAGGACCAGGACGCCGACGGCCGCGAGCGCCACCACGGCCGACAGGCCGGGCGCACCGCCGACCGACGCCCACGCCAGCAGCGGTCCGTCGCTCTGCGAGAACGACAAGCGGCCCCACGTCAGGCCTCCGAAAGGCACGCGGGCGCGCAGCGCCTCGACCGCCACGACCGCCCCCAGCAGCGTCGCGCCGTGCAGCGCGGCACCGGCCGCGCCCGGGTGACGCACCCGGCGAGCCAGGACGGCGGCCGGGCCGAGGAGGCCGGCCAGCAGCGCCTCCAGCACGGCCAGCGCCAACCACGGCGCGGGGCCGACGTAGCGCGTCCACTCCAGCAGGGGCACGAACAGCACAAGGTGTGCCACAACGGCCAGCAGGTAGGCCGTCCTGAGCCTCGTGCCCTCGACCACGAGCAACAGCACCGCGAGCCCGATCGGCGCGAGCCACCAGACGTCGTACGGCGGGAGGGCGAGCAGGAGGCCGCCGCCCGCGAGCGCAGCGCCGCCGACCCGTCCGAGCGTGGACCGGGAGGGTGGCGTCACACGGGTGTGGTGAAGCCCGCGACGAGACCTCGGACCTGGATCATGAGCTGCTCCCACAAGCCGGACACGAGCAGCAGGCCGACCACGACGATGAGGACTCCGCCGACGCGCGTGATGACCTGCGAGTGTCGCCGCACCGCCGCGAAGGCACCGAGCGCC
>CANKBT010000215.1 GCA_947479995.1 Frankiaceae bacterium
AGCACGAGGTCGGCGCCCGTGATCGCGTCGAGCACGCCCGGGCCGGGGGTGGCGGTCTCGGCGCCGACGTAGACGAAGGCCTCGGCGGGCAGCGCGGCGCGGTGGCGCACCCACCACTCCTGGAAGTGGATCGCCTGGCGCCGGCCGTCGCGCTCGACGAGCACGTGCGTCTCGAAGCGCTGGTCGGTCATGGGCAGGAGGGTCGCGCCGGGCTGCCAGCGCTCGCACAGCGCGGCGGTGACCTGCGACAGCGGGTAGCCCGCGGCGGTCATCTGCGCCCGCACCAGGTGGGTGGCCAGGTCGCGGTCGCCGAGGCCGAACCACGCGGCCGGGGCGCCGTACGCCTCGAGCTCGGCCTTGGCGTGGAACGTCTCCTCGGCGCGGCCCCACCCCCGCGCGACGTCGATGCCGCCGCCGAGCGTGTACATCACCGTGTCGAGGTCGGGGCAGATGCGCAGCCCGTACATCGTGATGTCGTCGCCGGTGTTGACGACGACGGTCAGCGCGGCGTCCGGGAACGCGGCGCGCACTCCCTGGAGGAAGCGGGCCCCGCCGATGCCGCCCGCGAGGGCCGTGATGCGCACCCCGAGAGCATGCCAGCCGGCGCGCCGTCACCCGTTCGGCCCACGGCCCTCGGCCCGGCGCGCCCCGGCCTTGAGCCGTACGGGCGTTCGTGACCTGATCGTGACCTTCCTGGCCCGCCGATCACCGGTCCGGACGGGTCATGCTTCCCCGGCCCGACCGGGCTACCCCCCAAGGCCCAAGCGGCCTACGACCCACGCGCCCGTCTGCCCCCCACCGGTGGGCAGAACGGAGCAGTCGAGGAGATCACGTGTCACGAAGCGCACTCGGGAGGTCCGCGCTCGCGGTCCTCCTCAGCACGGGCCTCACCGTGGGCCTGGGCGCGGTGAGCGGCACCGCCGCCGCCGCGGAGGGACCGGCCGACCCGGTCTCCGCCGAGCCGAAGGGCGACGACGCCGGCGCGCTCGGCGAGCGCGACGTCGAGCTGCTCGAGCAGGCGCGCGCCGAGGGCAGGAGCACGGTCACCGTGCTCATCGCCACCGCCCGCGGCCAGTCCGCCGCCGTCGCGCAGCGCGTCGAGGGCCTCGGCGGCCGCGTCGGCCAGCGCCTCGACAGCATCGACTACGTCCGCGCCACCCTGCCGACGGCCAGCGTCGAGAAGGCCGCCGCCCTCCAGGGCGTGCTCGCGACCGACCTCGACCAGGACGTGCAGCGCGAGGAGCCCCGCGTCGACGGCGCGCAGGCCTCGGCCACCGCCGCCGCCAGCACCCGGGTGCTCGGCCCGCAGCCGCTGTCGAACCCGTACATGCCGATCAACGAGACCGGCGCCGCCGCCCTGCGGCAGGCCAACCCGTCCTACGACGGCCGCGGCATCACCATCGGCGTCATCGACTCGGGCGTCGACCTCGACCACCCGGCGCTGCAGCGCACGACCACCGGCGAGCGCAAGATCGTCGACTGGGTGACCTCGGTCGACCCGCTCCTCGAGGGCGACCTGTCCTGGCGGCCCATGCGCGGCACCCGCTACACCGGGCCGAGCATCACCACCAGCAACGGCGTCTACCGCACGCCCGCCGGCACCTTCTTCTTCAACACCTTCCGCGAGGCGATCACCCAGGGCTCCGAGCCCGGCGGCGACGTCAACCGCGACGGCGACACCACCGACGTCTTCGGCGTCCTGTACGACCCGGCGACCAACGACACGTGGGTCGACCAGGACCAGGACCGCGACTTCACCGACGGCCCGAAGCTGCGGCCGTACCGGGAGCAGTTCCAGGTGCAGCACTTCGGCACCGACGACCCGAGCACCGAGCTCGTCGAGCGCATGCCGTTCGTCGTGGAGTTCCGCGAGGACGTCTCCCTCGAGCCCGCCGGGCTCGACGAGGTCGCCGACTTCGTCAACATCGGCATCGTCGAGGACGCCCACGGCTCGCACGTCGCCGGCATCACCGCGGCCAACGGCCGCGCGGGCACCGGTGCCGCGCCCGGCGCGCAGATCGTCTCCTCGCGCGCCTGCACCTGGGGCGGCGGCTGCACGGCCGTCGCGCTGTTCGAGGGCATGGCCGACCTGGCCCTCAACCGCGGCGTCGACGTCATCAACATGAGCATCGGCGGCCTGCCGGCGCTCAACGACGCCAACAACGCGCGCGCCCGCCTCTACGACAACCTCATCGAGACGACCGGCGTGCAGATGTTCATCTCCGCCGGCAACTCCGGCCCGGCCCTCAACACCATCGGCGACCCGTCGGTGGCCGAGAAGGTCGTCAGCGTCGGCTCGTCGATCTCCAAGGCGACGTGGAAGGCCAACTACGGCTCCGAGGTCTCGGCCGACCAGAACCTGCACAACTTCTCCTCGCGCGGCCCGCGCGAGGACGGCGGGTTCAAGCCGAACGTCGTCGCCCCCGGCTCGGCCGTCTCGACCGTGCCGCAGTGGCTCAAGCAGCCCGACATCGCCGAGACCGGCTACACGCTGCCGATCGGCTACGCGATGTTCAACGGCACCTCGATGGCCTCGCCGCAGGCCGCCGGTGCCGCGGCCCTGCTGCTGTCGGCCGCCGACCAGCTCGGCGTCGAGGTCACCTCGGCCCAGCTGCGCAAGGCGATGTACAGCACCGCGAAGCCCATCCCGGGCGTGCCGACGTTCGCCCAGGGCCTCGGCCTCATCGACGCCGTGAAGGCGCTCGACATCGTCAAGGCCGCCCCGGCCACGACGGAGTTCGCCGTCAGCGCGCCGGTGTGCACCCCGATCTCGGAGTTCCTCGCGACCCCGGACCGCGGCACCGGCATCTACAACCGCTGCTCGCCGGCCGACGGCGGCCACGCGGTCGGCCAGTCCAAGGACTACCGGGTGACCATCACCCGCACCACCGGCCCCGCCGGCAACCGCAGCTACGCGGTGAGGGTCCTCGGCAACGACGGCACCTGGACCGTCCCGAGCGGCACCCTGACCCTGCCGCTCAACAGCCCCCGCACGTTCACGGTCAAGGCGCAGCCGAAGACCGAGGGCGCGCACGGCGCGGTCCTGCAGCTCGACGACCGCACCAGCCCGGGCATCGAGGGCTCGTTCAGCGGCGTCGTCGTCGCGGCCCGCCCGCTGGCGGCCCCGGCGTTCAGCACGGCGCTCACCGGCACCGTCGAGCGCAACCGCACCCAGAGCCTGTTCGTCGACGTGCCCGAGGGCACGCGGGCGCTGCAGGTCGACCTGTCGGGCGTGGCGGCGGGCAGCCAGACCCGCTTCATCGCCACCGACCCGTACGGCGTCCCGGTGGACAGCACCTCGAGCCTCACCTGCTACACGAACTTCGGTGACGCCGCGGAGTGCAACCCGACGAGCCGGGCGTACGCCGACCCGCTGCCGGGCGTCTGGGAGCTGACCCTCGAGTCGCGGCGCACCTCGCCGCAGCTGGTGAACCCGTTCACCGTCACGGCCACGGCGCAGGGCGTCGTCGTCGAGCCCGAGGTGCTCGAGGTGCCGCAGGCCGTCGTCGGCACCCCGGTGCCGGTCGAGTGGGACGTCACCAACGCCTTCGGCCCGGTGACGGTCACGGCCGAGGGCGGCGCCCTCGGCAGCGCCCGCAGCCAGCGCCCGACCATCGCGGACCTCGAGGTCCAGGAGTACGAGGTCGAGGTGCCGGCGGGCAGCACGGAGTTCTCCGCCAGCATCGGCTCCACGAGCGACCTGGCGGCCGACCTCGACCTCACCGTCTTCCGCGACGGCGAGCAGGTCGCGCAGTCGGCCGACGGCGACAGCGAGGAGGCGGTGACCATCACCGACCCCGAGCCCGGCACCTACGTCGTCGAGGTCGACGGCTACGCCGTCCCGTCGGGCTCCACCGAGTACGACTACCTCGACGTGGTGACCAGCCCGGCGTACGGCACCCTCGCGGTCGTCGACCCGGCCACCACGCTGGCCGCCGGCCAGACGATCACGGTCACGGGCACGCTCACCGCCGCCCAGGCCGTGCCGGAGGGCCGCCAGCTGTTCGGCGCCCTGCGCGTGCTGTCCGACAAGGGCGCCCTGCTGGGCACCGGCACCGTCCTCGTGGGTGCCGTCGGCACCGGCGAGCCGGTCGAGCCGGTCGACCCGGACCCGGTCGACCCGTGCGAGCCGGGCGACCCGTGCGACCCGGGTGACCCGGTCGAGCCGGGCGCGGCGACGGCCGCCCCGGTCGAGCAGGCCCCGGCCGCTGCGGAGGCCCCGGCCGCCGCGACGACCGAGGTCGAGGCGGCTCCGGCCGCCGCCTAGCAGCACCCGCACGACCCGAGGGCCCCGCGACGACGTCGCGGGGCCCTCGGCGTGCCCGGCCGCAGCGCGGCGCGCGGCTACTGCACCGCGGTGACCTGGAACGCGGTGCCCTGCTGGCAGGTGCTGACGGTGTCGGCGGCGGCGGGCGCGCCGGTGAGCACCACCTCGCGGCCCACGAGGTCGGGCGTCACCGCCCCGAGCAGCAGCCAGGTGGTGCCGCCGCTGTCGAGCACCAGGCAGCCGGCCTCCACGCCGGGCTGCACCGTGCCGCGCAGCTCGGTCGGGCCCTTGCCGCCCGGCACGACCGGGTCGGACCCGTCGGGCGCCGGCGCGGACGCGCCCGGCGGGCCGGACGAGGCCGGCGCCGGGCTGGCCGCCTGGTCGCCGTCGTCGCCGCCGCCGCCGCCCTCGTCGCCGCAGCCGGCGAGCAGCAGGGGCAGCGCGACCAGGGCCGCGAGCAGCGGTCGGGCGGGCGGGCGAGGGGTCGGTCGTCGCGTCACAGCGGTCCTCATGCCCCCTCGGACGCGCCCCGCCCCCCGGGCGTTCCGCCGGGCCGACGTAGCGTGGCGCAGGTGGAGCAGGTGGCGGGCACGCGGCGGGCGCTGGCCCGCGCGCGCGACGGCAAGGCGCTCGACGTCGACGAGGCCACCGTGCTGCTGCAGGCCCGCGGCGCCGACCTCGACGCGCTGTGCGCGGCGGCCGCGCGGGTGCGCGACCAGGGGCTCGCGGACGCCGGGCGGCCGGGCGTCGTCACGTACAGCCGCAAGGTCTTCATCCCGCTGACGCGGCTGTGCCGCGACCGCTGCCACTACTGCACCTTCGCCACCGTGCCGGGGCGGCTGCCCGCGCCGTACCTCTCGGTCGAGGAGGTGCTCGAGATCGCCCGGCAGGGGGCGGCGCTCGGGTGCAAGGAGGCGCTGTTCACCCTCGGCGACCGGCCCGAGGACCGCTGGCCGCAGGCCCGCGCGTGGCTCGACGAGGCCGGCTACGACAGCACGCTGGCGTACGTGCGGGCGTGCGCGGTCGCGGTGCTGGAGCAGACCGGGCTGCTGCCGCACCTCAACCCCGGCGTCCTGACCTGGGCGGAGATCCAGCGGCTCAAGCCGGTCGCGCCGTCGATGGGGATGATGCTCGAGACGACCGCGGACGTGCCCGCGCACCGCGGCTCGCCGGACAAGGAGCCCGCGGTCCGGCTGCAGGTGCTCGAGGACGCCGGCCGGCACGCCGTGCCCTTCACGACCGGCCTGCTCGTCGGCATCGGCGAGACGGCGCGCGACCGGGCCGAGACGGTCTTCGCCATCCGGGCGTCGCACCGCCGGCACGGGCACGTGCAGGAGGTGATCGTCCAGAACTTCCGCGCCAAGGACGGCACCGCGATGCAGGGCGCGCCCGACGCCGACCTCGACGCCTTCGTCGCCGCGATCGCCGTCACCCGCCTGGTCGTCGGGCCGCG
>CANKBT010000216.1 GCA_947479995.1 Frankiaceae bacterium
GCTCCTCGAGGGGCGCGCGTGGGAGCCGGTCATCGCCCTCGCGGCCCGGTTCCCCGCGGCCACCTGGGGCTTCGCCGGTGCGTTCGTCAACGGCGACGACGTGCTCTCGTGGGTGGCCGACGACGGCTCTCGGCGCGGCGACGGGGCCCCCGTGCTCGTCGCGCACTCGACCCCGGCGTTCGCGCGGCCGCACCTGGCGGAGCCCGCGGCCGCGGGCCCGCCGATGGCCGCGGCGCTGCGGCGGCTGCTCGACCTGCCCGAGCCCGAGGTGCTGCGGGTGCAGCGCTGGAGCCTGGCCAAGCCGGCGGGCCCGCGCGAGGAGCCGTACGGCCTCGTCGGCCGGGTCGGGCTGTGCGGCGACGGCTGGGGGCGCAGCAAGGTCGAGGCGGCCTGGCTGTCGGGCCACCGGCTCGGGCAGGAGCTCGCCCGGCAGCTGGCCTAGGGCACCCGGCCCAGGCGCCGGAGCACCCGGCGCGGCTCGTTGCTGATGACCGCGTCGACGCCGAGGCCGAGCACGAAGTCGATGTCGTCGGGCTCGTCGCACGTCCAGACGTGCACGCGGCCGCCCGCGGCGTGGACGCGCTCGACGTAGCCGGGGTGGGCCCGCAGGATCTCCAGGCTCGGGCCGACGGCCTGCACGCGCGAGGGCAGCGAGCCGTCGCGGTAGCGCAGGGGCACCCGCTCCACGAGGAACACCGTCGGCACGGACGGCGCCAGCCCGTGCACCCGGCGCAGCGACAGCGCGGCGAAGCTCATCACCGTGACCCGCGACTCCGCCCGCGACGGCGGCGTGGCCAGGCCGTAGCGGTCGAGCAGGTCGACGAGGGTGCGCTCCACGAGCGGGCCGTAGCGGGTGGGGTGCTTGGTCTCGACGTGCAGCTGCACCGGCCGCTCGTGGTCGAGCACCAGCTGCAGGAGCCGCTCGAGGGTGAGCACCCGGCCGTGGTCGGTGTCGGGCTCCTCGACGACGTCGTCGAGCTCGTCGGACGGGTCGAGGGGCAGCGGGAAGGCGTGCTCGGCCTTCCAGCTGCGGAAGTCGAGCTCGGCGAGCTCGGCCAGCTCGAGCGTCGACACCGGCCCGCGGCCGTCGCTGGTGCGGTCGACGCGGCGGTCGTGCACGCACACCAGCACGCCGTCGCGGGTCAGCCGGACGTCGCACTCGAGGGCGTCGGCGCCGTCGACGACGGCCGCCTCGTAGGCCTCCAGCGTGTGCTCGGCGTAGAGGAGCGAGTTGCCGCGGTGGGCGACCACCTGCACGCGGGGCACGCCGTCGATCCTGCCCTACGCGCGGCCCGCGAGCGCCCGGAAGGCGTCGGTCAGGGGGGCCGGCCGGTCGTCGTGCAGGTGCACCACGACCACCTCCGCGAGCCCGACGCACGCGTCGCCCTGCCAGGCCGCCTGGCCGAAGGCGAAGGACGTGGTGCCGACCCGCTCGAGGCGGGTGCGCACGTGCAGCGGGGCGCCGAGCCGGCCCTCGGCCAGGTAGTCGACCGCCACGCGCGCGACGATGAGCCGGCCGGGCAGGGCGGACGGCAGGCCGCCGGCGTGCAGGTCGACCACGCGGGCGTGCTCGAAGAAGCGACCGAGCGCGACGTTGTTGAGGTGGCCGTTCGGGTCGAGGTCGTTGTAGAAGACCGGCAGGTCGACACCCGGACCCGGGTAGGCGGACCGCTCGTCGCGGTCGCCCCAGCGGGCGGTCACCGGCGCACCCTCATCGCCGGACCACGAGGGGGTCGACGCCGTTGACGACGTCGACGACCGGCTCCCCGGCCAGCGCCCGACGCAGGTTCGCGCTGGTCGCGGCGAGGATGCGACCCGCAGCGTCGCCGGTGCTGCCGGCCATGTGCGGGCTGAGCAGGGTGCCGGGGCGGTCGCGCAGGGGGCTGTCGGCGGGCAGCGGCTCGACGGCGAAGACGTCGAGCGCCACGCCGCCGAGGTGGGTGGCGGCGAGCAGCGAGGCCTCGTCGACCACCAGGCCCCGGGCGCCGTTGACGAGCAGCGCCCCGGGCTTGAGCCGGGTGGCGTCGACCAGGCCCCGCGTCTCGGGCCCGAGGGCGATGACGACCACGACGACGTCGCGGGTCGTCAGCAGGGCGTCGAGGTCCTCGTACGGCACGGGGGCGTCGTCGTGGCGCCGGCGCGACCAGTAGGCGACGTCGCAGCCGAACGCGGCGAACAGCCGGGACGCCGCCCGGCCGACCGGGCCCATGCCGACGACGCCGACGCGCTTGCCGGCGAGCTCGCCGGCCCCGAGCGAGGTCTGCGGCCAGCCGCCGGCGCGCACCGCGGCGTCGGCCTCGACGGTCTTGCGCAGCAGCGCGAGGACGGCGCTGACGCACCACTCCGCGACGCTGGTGGTGTTGGCGCCGGCGGTGTTGGCGACCGGCACGCCGCGGGCGGCGCAGGCGTCGACGTCGACGCCGTCGTAGCCGACGCTCGGCTGCTGCACGAAGCAGACCCGCGGGCCGGGGTCGCCGACGCGCAGCACCGGCGACCAGTCGGCGACGACCAGGTCGGCCTCGGGCAGCAGCGCCTCGACCGCCTCCTGGGTGCGCTCCTCGGGCGTGAGCAGGGTGGCGCCGAGGTCGCCGAACAGCGCCTCGACGAGCTCCCGGGGCACGGGCGGCAGGGCCAGCAGGGACCAGGTCACACCCGGGAGCATGCCGTGCCCGCTCCGGCGGTCGTGCAGGTGCGCGCACGCGCGCCGTCCTGGCAGGCTGGGGCGGTGAGCGACCGCCGGCTGCGCCAGGACCTCGAGGCCGCCGTGCTGGAGTACGGCCTGCTGCTGCAGGGGCGGCCGACGCCCGACGAGATCGCGCTGTTCAGCACCGTGCACGGCTCGTTCGACGTGCAGGTCGTCGCCGAGACGGTCGAGGAGGTCGTGCAGCGGCTGCTGCGCATCGGCCTGCAGGGCGGCGGCAACGTCGTCGCCGACGTGCTGGCCGCGGCCGCCCGCTTCCACGGCGTCGCGCCGGGCGACCTCGTGCGCTCCACCGAGCGGCTGCGCGCCGAGCTGGCCGCGGAGCGGGAGCGCGGCGGCGAGGGCGCGTGACACGCTCCGGCGTGCCCGCCGCGCTGACCCGCCTGCTCCCCCGGCTGCTCCCCGTGGCCCTCGCGGCCCTGCTCGTCGGCGGGGTCGTCGCCGCCGTGCTGCTGCCGGAGTCGCAGGAGACGCGCACCCGCCAGGCGGCCGACGCGCTCGTCGCCCTCGGCGCGCGCGAGGGCGTCGCGGTCACCCGCACCGGGGCCGCCGGCGGCCCGTGCACGCCCGCCGGGCTGCTGCCCGGCCCGGTCGCCGCCGCGTCGGGCGACGGCGTGCGGCTCGGGCTCGTCGGCACGGCCGACCCGGTCGCGGCCCTGGACGCCGTGGCCGCGGGCCTGGCCGCCTGCCCGGACTTCAGCGGTGTGGCCCGCGAGGCCGAGACGGTGCGCTGGCTGCTCACGAGCGCCGACCGCAGCGGCGTCGGCGTGCTGGCCGCCACCGGCCAGTGCCTCGTGCTCGTCGAGGACACCGCCGACGGCACGCTCATCCCGCTGCGCGACCGCGCCGACGGGCTGCTCGCCGCGATGCGCGACGTCTTCGCCGAGCGCGAGTGCACGGCGTGACGAGCGTGCAGGAGCGGCTCTACCCGGGCCTGACCTGCTTCGGCTGCGGCCACGCCAACCCGCGGGGCCTGCGCCTGCGGTCGTACGAGGTCGAGGGCGGGATCACCGCCGCCTTCACGCCCCGGCCGGAGCACGACAACGGCGTCGGCTTCCTCAACGGCGGGGTCATCGCCACCGTGCTCGACTGCCACAGCGCCGCCGCCGTGTGCGCGGAGGCCGACCGGCGCGGCTGGCCGCCGCTGCCCGGCGCCGCCCTCCCGTACGTCACCGCCGGCCTGGACGTGCGCTTCCTGCGGCCGGCGCCGCTGCACGAGGCGGTCGAGCTGCGCGCGGTCGTCCGCGAGGCGGCCGAGGCGCAGATGACGGTCGACGTCGCGCTCTGGCACGACGGCAAGGTCCGCGCCGAGGCCACGGCGGTCTGGAAGCGCTGGCGCCCGCGGTGACCCTGCTCGTCGCCGTCCTCGACGTGCCGGCCGCCGGCGCCGGGGCGCTGCGGGCGTACGAGGACCGGGTGCTGCCGCTGCTGGCGCGCCACGGCGGGGCGCTCGAGCGGCGGCTGCGCAGCCCCGACGGCCGCACCGAGGTGCACGTGGTGCGCTTCGCGACGGCCGCGGGCCGGGAGGCGTTCGGCGCCGACCCCGAGCGGGCGGCCGCCCGGGCGCTGCTCGACGGGTCGAGGTCGTCGCCCGGGTGGTTGAGGTCGAGGACGTGCCTCAGCCGCCGAGCGCCGCCAGGTAGCGCCGCGTGACCGCCCGCTGCACCTGCCGGCTGACCGGGGCGCCGAGGCGGGCGTACCAGGTGGCCGGGCGGCTGAACGCCGTGATCTCGGCGGTGACCGTGCCGTCGGCGCCGAGCAGCACCGCGAACCGCTCCTCGCCGCACGCCGGGTGGCCGGGCAGCGTGCCGTAGGTGAAGCCGCGCCGGTCGGGCGCGTCGGCGACCGCGACCACGCGGCACGGGGCGGCGAGGCGCAGCGGGCCGGCGCCCCAGCCGAGCACGACCTCGACGCCGACCGCCGCGCGCGGGGCGGTCGGGGCGACCCGCAGGCCCGCTGCGCGGTGCATGCCCCAGGTCATGAGCACCTCGGTCGCGCGGTCGAGCACCGCGCGGCCGTGGCCGAGCACCGCCGTGTCGCGGGCGTGCGCGTAGCCGGGCGGCAGCGGCCCGTCGGTCGCGCCGACCTCGGCGTACGTCAGCGGGCGGGTCACGCGGGGAGCGGAGCGGGCTCCTGGTCGCCGCGGCGCACGCGCAGCAGCACGACGGCGCTGGCGGCCGTGCAGAGCCAGAACGGGAGGTGGCCGGTGCCGGCGACCTCCGCGCTCGACGTGGCCGCGCTCAGCAGGGCCAGTGCCCCGGCGGCGGCGACGAGGCACGCCAGCCAGGCCGAGACCGTCACCGCCCAGCGCTGCCCGAGCAGCGCCGGCACGAGCAGCAGCAGCGTGCCCGCCACGTTCCACGGGTCGAGCAGCACGACCGGCACGGCGAGCTGCAGGGCGAGCGCGACGAGGAGCAGCTGCGTGCGCGTGAGGTCGCCCATGCGCTGGAGCATGCACCCGGCGGCGCGCGAGGGGAAGGGCGGTGCGCGTCGACACCCGCCTCGGGCCGCGCCGGGCGCTGAGCCCGGCCACGGGGCGCTCGGCGGGCCAGGTGGGTGTCGACGCGCACACCGGCGCTCGGGCACGCAGTCCTGCGCGCCCGGGCCCCACCCGCGCCCGCACGGCTCCGCACGGGGCGGGACCGCGTGCCCGAGCACCGCACGAGCGGGCCCGCGCGGAGGTGCGGCCGCCGTGCCCCGGCTAGGGCAGCAGGACGCCCGGGTTGAGCAGCCCGTCGGGGTCGAGGGCGGTCTTGACCGCCCGCATGGCGGCCAGCTCGGCGGGCGTGCGCGACAGGTGCAGCCACGGCCGCTTGTGCCGGCCGACGCCGTGCTCGGCGCCGATGCTGCCGCCCATCGACGCGGCCAGTCGCAGCACGGCGTCGTCGACGGTCTCGTCGTCGGGGTCGGGGCCGAGCACGTTGACGTGCAGGTTGCCGTCGCCGACGTGGCCGAAGACGTGCGCGGTGTGGCCGCCGAGGGCGCCCGGCAGAGCCGCGAGGAACGGCC
>CANKBT010000217.1 GCA_947479995.1 Frankiaceae bacterium
CGCGGCGGCCTGGCCGCCACCGGCGCCGGCACGGCCGCGGGCGTGCTCGCGCTGGCCCTGCTGGCCGCCGGCGCGGTGCTGCGTCAGCGGGTGTCGATCCGCCGGTAGCCCTCGGCGAGCCGGCCCTTGGGCAGGCCCGCCCGCTCCGCCTGCAGCGACAGGGCAGTGCGCAGCATGCGCTCGAGGTCCTGCAGGTGCGCGGTCTGGCTGACGTGCGCGGCCAGGGCGGCCATCTTGCGGTCGAACGTGTCGGTCACGTCGACCCAGTCGGTCGCGCCGTTGGCGGCCTGCACCCAGGTGTCGGCGACCTCCCAGGCCTCCAGCCCCTCGTCGCGCAGCAGCTCGGGGAAGGCGAAGGGGTTGCGCGCGTCGGGGTAGATCGCGGCGAGCGCGGCCTGCCCGGCGACGAGGTGGTCGGGGTGCGAGACGGCGATGCGGCCGTAGTCGAAGTCGGGCCGCTGCACGATCGCCCGGTGCGGCCGCTTCTGCCGGATCACGCGCGCGATGTCGCGCCGCAGCTCCAGTGTGAGCTGCAGGTAGCCGTCGGGGTGGCCGAGGAAGACCAGGTCGGTCACCCCCACCGCGGCCGCCGCGCGGCGCTGCTCCTCGCGGCGCATGCGCGGGATCTCCTCGCGCGGCACGGTCGGGTCGAAGCCGCCGGCGTCGCCGTCGGTGAGCAGGCAGTACGTCACCTCGAGGCCCTCGTCGACCCACGCGGCGACCGTCCCCGCGGACCCGAAGTCCACGTCGTCGGGGTGGGCCACGACCACCAGCGCGCGCTCGTCCGTCACGGGTCCATCATGGGGGCGTGGCCAGTCGACCGGGCGTGCGGGGCGGCGCCGCGACCCGCGGCTTCCCCCCGGGCTCGGCGCAGGCCCTCGTCGCGCTCGTGCTCGGGCTGGTCGCGGGCGTCGTGGGCGTGCGCCGCGGCGAGGTGCTGCCGGCCGTCGTGTTCTTCGCCCTCGCCCTGCTCGGCGGCGTCGGGCTCTGGCGGCTGCTCGCCCGCCGGCGCTGACCGCGGTCACGGCGCGGTCCCGAGCCGGTCACCATCGCGCCCGGCCCCTTCCGGGCGCCGCCGCCGGCCGGTAGGCAGCGGGCATGACTCGCGCGTCGCGGCCGGCCGCCGCCCTGCTGCTCGTGCTCGCCGCGCTGGGCGCCGCCGCCGTGCTCGTCGTGCCGGCCGGCGGGCCGCTGGCCCTCGACCGCGCCGTCGCCGACGCGCTCGCCGGCGTCGACGGCGCGCCCCTGGCCGCCGCGCTCACGCTGCTCGGCTCCGCCGGGCTCGTCGTGCCGGCGCTGGCCGCCGCGTGCCTCGCGCGCTCGCGCCGCCCGGCGGCGCTGCTGCCGGTCGCCGTGCTCGTGCTGGCGCAGGCCGTCGAGTCCGTGCTCACCGGCCCGCTGGTGCGGCCCGCGCCGCTCGCGCCCGGCACCGCCAGCAGCGGCCACGTGCTCGTGGCCGTGCTCGGCTGGGGGCTCGTCGCGCGGCAGGTGCCGCGCCTCGCGCCGCGCGCCGTGCCGGTCGGGCTGCTCGCGGGCGCGCTGGTCGGCGGGGCGCGCGTCGAGCTCGGGCTGCACTGGCTCAGCGACGTGGTGCTCGGCGCCCTCGCGGGCCTGGCCGTGCTGCTCGCGGCGGCCCGCCTGCCGGTGCCGCCGGCCACGCCCCTGCCGTCGCGGGCAGCGGTCGCGGCGTGGTGCCGCACCTCGCCGGCCGCCTGGGCGCTCCCCGCGCTCGCCGCCCTCGTGCCCCTCGTGCCGCTGCTGGTGCAGCCGACGGCCGAGCGCAACGTCGACCTCGCGGTCTACGTGGGCGCGGGCGGCGTCGCCGCGGCGGGCGGCGACGTCTACCGCTACGCCACCGAGCCCGGGCTGCCCTTCGTCTACCCGCCCTTCGCGGCGGTGCTCGCCGAGCCGCTGTCGCGGGTGCCCCTGGTGCTCGTGCAGGCCGGCTGGGCGGTCGCCACCCTGCTCGTGCTCGTCGCGGTCGCCCGCCGCGTGCTCGCGCCCGCCGTCGCCCGGCTGGGGCTGCCGGTGGTGCTCGCGCTGCTGCTCGTCAGCTCGCCGGTCCGCAGCCACCTGCGCTTCGGCCAGGTCGGCCTGCTGCTCGTGCTGCTCGTCGCGGTCGACCTGCTGGGCGACGACCGCGGGCGCGGGCGCGGCTGGGGCGTCGGGCTGGCCGCCGCCGTGAAGCTGACGCCCGTCGTCGTGCTGCCCTGGCTCGTGGTGACGCGCGCCTGGGGGCGGCTGGCCGCGACGGTCGGCGTGGCCGCCGGGGCGTCGCTGCTCGGCCTGCTCGTGCTGTGGCCGAGCGCGCCGGACTACCTGCTGCGCGCCGCGCACGACACCGGCCGGCTGGTGCCGCTGTCGATCCCCGGCAACCAGTCGGTGCACGGGGCGCTGCTGCGGCTCGACGCCCCCGCCGCGCTGTGGCCCGCCGCGGTGGTCGCGCTGCTCGTCGTCGGCACGCGCGGCGCCGCCCGGCTCGAGCGCGCGGGCGACCGCCTCGCGGCGGTGGGCGTGCTCGCGGCCCTCGCGGTGGCGGTCTCGCCCATCAGCTGGGTGCACCACCTGGTGTGGCTGCTGCTCCCGCTCGCGGCCCTCGTGGCGGCCGGGCGGCACCGGCTGGCCGCGGCCTGGGCGGCGGTGCTCGTCGTGCCGCTGCCGTCGGTGGCCGCCCTGCTGCCGGACGTCGCGGCCACGCAGCTGCTGGTCGACGCGCAGGGGCTCACCGCCGTGGCGGCGGTGCTGCTGCTGCCGCGGCTCGCGCGTCCCCAGCCGGCGCTCGCGGCGGCCCGCAGCACCTAGACTCGAACGCGTGAGCGAGGCCTGGTCCACCGACACCGCGGTCGACGACTACGCGCCCGCCGTCCTCGCGCCCTCGCCGGGGCCGCGCGCCGAGCGGCTGCTCGAGGGGCTCAACCCGCAGCAGCGCGAGGCCGTCGTGCACGAGGGCGGCCCGCTGCTCATCGTCGCGGGCGCCGGCTCGGGCAAGACCAAGGCCCTCACGACGCGCATCGCCTGGCTGCTGGCGGCCCGCGGCGTGCAGCCCGGCGAGGTCCTCGCCATCACGTTCACCAACAAGGCCGCGGGCGAGATGCGCGAGCGCGTCGCGGCCCTCGTCGGCCCGCGCGCCCGGGCGATGTGGGTGTCGACCTTCCACTCGTCGTGCGTGCGGATCCTGCGCGCCGAGGCCAAGAAGCTCGGCTTCACGACCAGCTTCTCGATCTACGACGCCGCCGACAGCCAGCGCCTCATGACGCTGGTGTGCCGCGAGCTCGACCTCGACCCGAAGCGCTTCCCGGCCCGCTCGATGAGCAACCAGGTCAGCGACCTGAAGAACGAGCTGGTCGACCCCGAGACGGCCCGCGACCGCGCGGCCAACGACATGGAGCGCACGGTCGCCGAGGCCTACCAGCGCTACCAGGCGCGGCTGCAGCAGGCCAACGCGCTCGACTTCGACGACCTCATCATGACGACCGTCCACCTGCTGCAGGCGTTCCCGGACGTCGCCGAGCACTACCGGCGGCGCTTCCGCCACGTGCTCGTCGACGAGTACCAGGACACCAACCACGCGCAGTACACCCTGGTGCGCGAGCTGTGCGGCGGCGACAGCCCCGCCGAGCTGTGCGTCGTCGGCGACGCCGACCAGTCCATCTACGCCTTCCGCGGCGCCGACATCCGCAACATCCTCGCCTTCGAGGAGGACTTCCCGGACGCCCGCGTCGTGCTGCTCGAGCAGAACTACCGCTCGACGCAGACCATCCTCACCGCCGCGAACGCCGTCATCGCGAAGAACAGCGGCCGCAAGGACAAGCGGCTCTGGACCGACGCCGGCGACGGCACCGAGATCGTCGGCTACGTCGCCGACAACGAGCACGACGAGGCGGCCTTCGTGGCCGGCGAGGTCGACCGGCTCACCGACGAGCACGGCGTGCAGCCGCACGACGTCGCGGTCTTCTACCGAACCAACGCGCAGTCGCGCGTGTTCGAGGAGGTCTTCGTCCGGGTCGGCCTGCCGTACCGCGTCGTCGGCGGCGTGCGCTTCTACGAGCGCAAGGAGGTCCGCGACGCGCTGGCCTACCTGCGGGTGCTCGCCAACCCCGCCGACGTCGTGTCGCTGCGCCGCATCCTCAACACCCCGCGCCGGGGCATCGGCGACCGCGCGGAGGAGTGCCTCACGCGCTTCGCCGAGCGCCACCGCATCGGCTTCGGCGAGGCGCTCCGCCGCTGCGGCGAGGTGACCGACCTCGCCACCCGGTCGGCCAAGGCCGTCACCGACTTCGCGGCGCTCATGGACGAGATGCGCGTGCTCGTCGAGGGCGGCATGCCGCCGGCCGAGGTGCTGGAGGCCGTGCTCGACCGCACCGGCTACCTCGCCGAGCTCGCCGCCAGCACCGACCCGCAGGACGAGAGCCGCGTCGAGAACCTCTCGGAGCTCGTCGGCGTCGCCCGCGAGTTCAGCGAGCGCGTGCCCGAGGGCGGCGTCGCGGAGTTCCTCGAGCAGGTCTCGCTCGTCGCCGACGCCGACCAGATCCCGGACGCCGACGGCACCGGCGGCGTCGTCACGCTGATGACGCTGCACAGCGCCAAGGGCCTGGAGTACCCCGTCGTGTTCCTCACCGGGCTGGAGGACGGGATCTTCCCGCACCTGCGCACCCTCGGTGACCCGAAGGAGCTCGAGGAGGAGCGCCGCCTGGCCTACGTCGGCATCACGCGCGCCCGCGAGCGGCTCTACCTGTCGCGCTCGCACGTGCGCAGCGCGTGGGGCTCGACGCAGTACAACCCCGCCAGCCGCTTCCTCGACGAGGTGCCCGAGGGCGTCGTGCGCTGGGAGCGGGCCGAGTCGAGCGTCGCCTCGACGCCGGCCATGAGCGCGGTGGCCAGCCGGGTCGCGTCGACCCCGCGCGGCCGCACCGCCGGCCCCGGCCTGCGCCCCGTCATCCACCTCGAGATCGGCGACCGGGTCACGCACGACGCCTTCGGGCTCGGCACGGTCGTCGCGACGACCGGCACCGGCGAGGGCTCGCAGGCCGAGGTCGACTTCGGCGCGGGCACCGGCACCAAGCGCCTGCTGCTGCGCTACGCCCCCGTGCAGAAGCTCTAGCCGCCCCTGCGGGACGGCGAGAGCCGGCGCCCGTCGTGCGGGGCGCCGGCTCTCGGGCCGTGCGGGGAGGGCGGTGTCAGACGTCGATGCCGCGGTCGGCGAGCCAGGGGCGCGGGTTGATCGCGCCGCCGCCGCCGGGGTGCACCTCGAAGTGCAGGTGCGGACCGGTGCTGTTGCCGGTCGAGCCGACCAGGCCGATGGTCTCGCCGGCGGCGACGCGCTCGCCCTCGGTGGCCATGACCTTGCTCATGTGGGCGTAGTAGGTGAGCGTGCCGTCGGCGTGCTCGAGGATCACGAGGTTGCCGTAGCCGCCGCTGCTGCCGGTGCCCTTGACCTCGGAGACCACCGCGTCCGCGACGGCCTTGATGGGGGTGCCGGTCGGGGCGCCGAAGTCGAGGCCCGCGTGCAGGCGGCCCCAGCGCTGGCCGAAGCCGGAGGTGACGCTGCCGCTCGTCGGGCGGGCGTACGCGCCGGAGCGCGCGCCGCCGCGCGAGGCGCGCTCGGGCGTGGCGGCGGCCTCCACCGGCGCCGCCGCGGCGGGGGCGGGGGCGGCGCCGCGGGCGCGGGCCAGTGGCTGCACGGTGACCTTGGGGACCGC
>CANKBT010000218.1 GCA_947479995.1 Frankiaceae bacterium
GCGCGGCGACGCCGGCGTCACCCCGCTGCAGGAGCACCACCGCGGCCTGAGGGGCGGTGCCTAGTGCCCGTCCAGGTGCTCGGCGAGGTCCTGTCGGTCAAGCGCGTCGGGGCCTACCAGGCGATGACCGTGGTGGCCCCCGGGCTGCCCGAGCTCACCCGCCCCGGCCACTTCCTCGCGGTGCAGGTCGGCGGCCCCGAGTCGGCGATGCTGCTGCGCCGCGCGTTCGCGATCTACGACGTCAAGGAGCGGGGCGTCTACGGCGGCACCGTGGAGTTCGTCTTCTCCGTGCACGGCAAGGGCACCGCGTGGCTGTCGGCCCGCCGGCCCGGCGACCGGGTCGACGTCGTCGGCCCGCTCGGCAAGCCCTTCCGCCTGCCCAAGGACCCCGTGACCGCCACCCTCGTCGGCGGCGGCTACGGCACCGCGCCGCTGCTGCCGCTCGCGCACGCGCTGCGCGAGCGCGGCTGCCGCGTCGACTTCGTGCTCGGCGCCGGCTCGGCCGACCGGCTGTTCGGCCAGCTCGACGCCAAGCGCATCGGCCAGACCCTCGCGGTCACGACCGACGACGGCTCGGTGGGGGAGCGCGGCCGCGTCTCCGACGTGCTGCCCGAGGTGCTGGCCAAGAGCCGCAGCGACGTCGTCTACGCCTGCGGGCCGATGGCGATGCTGCAGGCCGTCAGCGCCCAGGCCGCCGCGCACGGCGCGCCCTGCCAGGTCGCGGTCGAGGAGTCGATGGCCTGCGGCATCGGCGTGTGCATGACCTGCGTGCTGCCGGTCGTCGGCGACGACGGCCTCACCCGCATGGTGCGCTCGTGCGTCGAGGGACCGGTGTTCCTCGGCGACCGGGTGCGGTGGTCCGACGTCGGCACCGTGCCGCCCGACGTCGTCGGCGCCCCGACCGGAGGCCACTAGTGGTGGACATGTCGACGACGCTCGGCCCGGCGTCGTTCCCCAACCCCGTCTTCACGGCCAGCGGCTGCGCGGCCGCCGGCCAGGAGCTCGCGCAGTTCTTCGACGTCGCCGCGCTCGGCGGGGTCGTCACCAAGTCGATCATGCTCGAGGCGCGCTCGGGCCGGGCGACGCCCCGCATGGCCGAGACGCCCAGCGGCATGCTCAACAGCATCGGCCTGCAGGGCCCGGGCATCGACGCCTTCCTCGACAAGGACCTGCCGTGGCTCGCCGACCGCGGCGCCCGCGCCGTCGTGTCCATCGCCGGCGGCACCGTCGAGGAGTACGCCAAGCTCGCGCAGAAGCTGCGCGGCCGACCGGGCCTCGCGATGGTCGAGGTCAACATCAGCTGCCCCAACGTCGAGGACCGCGGGCAGGTCTTCGCCTGCGACCCGCGGGCCTCCAGCGAGGTCGTCGCCGCGGTGCGCGCCAAGGTCGCCGCCGACGTGCCGGTCTTCGCCAAGCTCTCGCCGGACGTCACCGACATCACCGCGATCGCGCGCGCCTGCGTCGACGCCGGCGCGACCGGCCTGTCGGTCATCAACACCCTGCTCGGCCTGGCCATCGACACCACGACGATGCGCCCGGTGCTCGGCGGCGTCACCGGCGGCCTGTCCGGCCCGGCGATCCGCCCGGTCGCCGTGCGCTGCGTGTGGCAGGTGCGCCAGGCGCTGCCCGACGTGCCGATCCTCGGCATGGGCGGCATTCGCACCGGGCTCGACGCGCTCGAGTTCGTGCTCGCGGGCGCGTCGGCCGTGAGCGTCGGCACGACCGTCTTCGGCGACCCCACCGCGCCGGTGCGCGTGCTCGCCGAGCTCGAGCACGCCCTCGAGGTCCGCGGCTTCGCGCGCTTCGCCGACGCCGTCGGCCTGGCGCACCGGCCGCCCGAGCTGCGGGTGCCGGAGGACGCCGACCCGCCGGGCGACCTGCTGCCCGAGGGCGCCCCGTGACGGGCGCGCCGCTCGCGATCGCCCTCGACGCCCCGGACGTCGCGACCGCCGAGCGCTGGGCGGTCGCGGTCGCCCCGCACGTGCAGGTGCTCAAGGTCGGCCTCGAGCTGTTCGCCACCGCCGGGCCGGACGTCGTCGAGCGGGTGCGCACCGGCCGCGACGTCTTCCTCGACCTCAAGCTCCACGACATCCCCAACACCGTCGCCGGCGCCGCCCGCGCCGTCGCCCGGCTGCGCCCCCGCTACCTCACGGTGCACGCCTCCGGCGGCGCCGACATGGTGCGCGCCGCGGTCGAGGCCGCCCCCGACGTGACGATCACCGCGGTGACGGTGCTGACCAGCCTGTCGGCCGCCGACCTCGACGCCGTCGGCCTGGCCGGCCCGCCCCGCGACGCCGTGCGCCGCCTGGCCGCCCTGGCCGTCGGCGCGGGCGCCGGCGCCCTCGTCTGCTCGCCGCAGGAGGTCGCGGCCGTCCGCGCCGAGGTCGGTCTGGGCACGGTGCTCATCACGCCGGGCGTGCGCCCGGCCGGCGCCGACGCGGGCGACCAGGCCCGCGTCGCCACCCCGCAGCAGGCCCTCGCCGACGGCGCCGACCTGCTCGTCGTGGGCCGCCCGGTGACCGGCGCCCCCGACCCGGGCGCCGCCGCGGCCGCCCTCGCCGCCTCCCTGGCCTGACCGCGGCGCCCCGGCACGCGGTCCGGGGCCGCGAGGGGCTCTCGGGGGCGTGCCGGCCCCGTACGCCGCCGGACTGCGTGCCCGAGCACCCCGCGCCCGCCGCTGCGGCACGGCCTGCCCGAGCGCCGGGTCGCCGTGCGCGTCGACACCCACCTGGCTCCCGCGCCGCCGCGCGGCCCGGCGACGGGCGCCCGCGCGGGCCAGGTGGGTGTCGCGGCGAACGCTGGACGGCGCCGGGACGCAGGCCGCGCCGTCGCCGCCCCGTCACCGCAGCCCCTGACCCGGGCGCCGCAGCCGCCCGCGCCGACTCCCTGCCCCGACACGCGGCGCTCCGACACGCAGTCCGGGGCCTCGAAGGCCTCGCGGGGCCGTGCCGGCCCCGGACGCCGCGGGACTGCGTGCCCGAGCACCGCGCCGACCGGTGCGCGTCGACACCCACCTGGCCCGCGCCCCGCCCCGTGGCCCGGCGCCGGGGGCCCGCGCGGGCCCAGGTGGGTGCCGTGGCGGACGGCGAGTGCCCCGGGCCGGCCCCGCCCGGCGGTGCGCCAGGGGCGGCTGTGACGGGTGGGGCACGCCACGGCACCGGGCGGTCGCCCTGCGTTGCCGCCCGGGCCCCGTCCCCGCTAGGTTCGCGGCTCGTCCCCGATCTTCCGGGGCCCTTGAGGACGACGAGGTGACCTGCGCGTGGCCCTGCCCGCCCTGACTCCGGAGCAGCGCGCCGCCGCGCTCGAGAAGGCCGCGGCCGCCCGCCGCTCCCGCGCCGACCTGAAGGTGCGGCTCAAGAACCATGAGGCGACGCTCGCCGACGTGCTGGCCGAGGGCGAGACCGACGAGGCGATCGGCAAGATGAAGGTCGTCGCCGTCCTCGAGGCGCTTCCCGGCGTCGGCAAGATCAAGGCGGCCCGCATCGTCGAGCGCCTGGAGATCAGCCCGTCGCGCCGCGTGCGCGGGCTCGGCGTCAAGCAGCGCGAGGCGCTGGAGAAGGAGTTCCGCGGCCGGTGAGCGACCGGCCCGCCGGCCGGCTGCACGTCCTGTCCGGCCCGTCCGGCGTGGGCAAGGGCAGCCTGGTCGCCGTCGTGCGGCGGCGGCACCCCGACGTCTGGCTGTCGGTGAGCGCGACGACCCGCGCCCCGCGGCCGGGCGAGGTCGACGGCGTCCACTACCACTTCGTCGACCAGGCGGAGTTCGACCGGCTGGCGGCCACCGGTGCGCTGCTCGAGCACGCGTCGTACGCCGGCGCGTCGTACGGCACGCCCCGCGGGCCGGTGCTGGAGCGCCTCGCCGACGGGGTGCCGGCGCTGCTGGAGATCGAGCTGCAGGGCGCCCGGCAGGTCAAGCGCGCGATGCCCGAGGCGCACCTGGTCTTCCTCACCCCGCCGAGCTGGGAGGAGCTGGTGCGCCGGCTCACCGGCCGCGGCACCGAGGACCCCGAGCGCGTGCAGCGGCGCCTGGCGCTCGCCCGCGAGGAGCTGGCCGCCGAGGGCTTCTTCGACACGACCATCGTCAACGACGACCTCGAGGCGGCGGCCGACCGGCTGGTAGCGTCGATGGGGATCACCTAGGAACCTGGAGACACCTGTGGCCGGCACCGTCGCCAACCCGATCGGCATCACCAACCCCCCGATCGACGAGCTGCTCGCCGCCACGGACTCCAAGTACAGCCTGGTCATCTACGCCGCCAAGCGCGCGCGCCAGATCAACGCCTACTACTCCCAGCTCGGCGAGGGCCTGCTGGAGTACGTCGGCCCGCTGGTCGAGACCGGCGTCGAGGAGAAGCCGCTGTCGATCGCGCTGCGCGAGATCAACGGCGGCCTGCTGAGCCACGAGCAGGTCGCCGACCCGGCGGTCTAGCGTGCCGCCGACCCGCCCGCGGGTCGTCCTCGGCGTCGCGGGCGGCATCGCGGCGTACAAGGCCGTGGAGCTGCTCCGGCAGCTCACCGAGACCGGCCACGACGTGCGCGTCGTGCCCACCGCCGCGGCGCTGGAGTTCGTCGGCGCCCCGACGTGGGCCGCGCTGTCGGGCCACCCGGCGACCGACAGCCCCTGGGCCGACGTCGACGAGGTGCCGCACGTCCGCATCGGGCAGGGCGCCGACCTGCTCGTGGTCGCGCCGGCCACCGCCGACCTGATGGCCCGGGCGGCGCACGGCCTGGCCGACGACCTGCTCACCGGCACCCTGCTCACGGTGCGCTGCCCGGTCGTGATGGCCCCGGCCATGCACACGGAGATGTGGGAGCACCCGGCGACGCAGGCCAACGTCGCGACGCTGCGCGCCCGCGGCGTGCTCGTGCTCGAGCCCGCGGTCGGCCGCCTGACCGGCGCCGACAGCGGCAAGGGCCGGCTGCCCGACCCCGAGCAGATCGCGCACGTCGTGCGCCGCGTGCTCGCCCGCGGCGGCCTGCCGCTCGACCTCGCCGGCCGCCGCGTCGTCGTCAGCGCCGGCGGCACCCGCGAGCACCTCGACCCGGTGCGCTACCTCGGCAACCGCAGCAGCGGCCGGCAGGGGCACGCGCTGGCCCGCGCGGCCGTCGCCCGCGGCGCCGAGGTCGTGCTCGTCACCGCCTCCGGGCTGCCCGCGCCGGCGGGTGCCGACGTCGTCCGCGTCGTCTCGGCCGAGGACCTCCGCGCCGCCGTGCACGCGGCCGCCCCGGGCGCCGACGCGGTGGTGATGGCCGCCGCGGTGGCCGACTACCGGCCGGTCGAGCGGCTCGACCACAAGCGCAAGCGCGGCGACGGCGGCCGCACCGTCGAGCTGGTGGAGAACCCCGACGTCCTCGCCGAGCTGGTCGCCGCGCGGTCGCCGGGCCAGGTGCTGGTCGGCTTCGCCGCCGAGACCGGCGACGCCGGCGCGTCGGTGCTCGAGCACGGCCGCGCCAAGCTCGCGCGCAAGGGCTGCGACCTGCTCGTCGTCAACGAGGTCGGCGGCGAGGGCCACCCGACGGGCTTCGAGGGCGACGACAACGCCGCCGTCGTCCTGGGCGCCGACGGCAGCGAGACGGCGGTGCCCCTCGGCAGCAAGGACGCGCTGGCCGATGCCGTCTGGGACCTCGTCGCAGCCCGCCTGTAGCCTGCCGACGACCGTCTCGA
>CANKBT010000219.1 GCA_947479995.1 Frankiaceae bacterium
CCGGGTTGCGCCGGTACCCCACGGGGGTATGCTGACGTCGTTCCCCGAGGAGGCGACGTGCACGGCTACAGCGACCACAAGGACGACCACCTCAAGCGGCTGCGCCGCGTCGAGGGGCAGGTGCGCGGCATCAGCCGCATGGTCGAGCAGGACGAGTACTGCATCGACGTGCTGACGCAGGTCGCCGCCGCCACCAAGGCGCTGCAGAGCGTCGCCCTCCGCCTGCTCGACGAGCACATGGGGCACTGCCTCGTGGAGGCCGCGCGCGCCGGCGGCGAGGAGCAGGAGCAGAAGCTCAAGGAGGCGAGCGACGCGATCGCCCGCCTCGTCCGCAGCTAGACCCGACCGAGGAGCCCCCCGTGAGCACCAGCACCTACACCGTCACCGGCATGACCTGCGGCCACTGCGTCGCGTCCGTCACCGAGGAGGTCTCCGAGCTGCCCGGCGTCACCGACGTGCAGGTCGAGCTCGAGACCGGCCGGCTGACCGTCACCGGCGACGCCACCGCCGACGCCGTGCGCACCGCGGTGTCGGAGGCCGGCTACCAGCTCGCCTGACCCGGAGGACGCCATGAGGACACCCGCCACCCTCGGCCTGTACGCCGCCGGCCTCGCCGCGGCGTTCACGGTCGCGCTCGGCGTCGGCAGCGCCGTCGGGCCGGTCGGCGCCGCCCCTGCCGACGAGCACGGCGCCGAGCCGGGCGCGCACGGCGCCGCCGCGGCCGGGCACGACGGCGCCGGCGCGCGGCACGGCGACGCGCACGGCGGTGAGGTCGACACCGCACCCGTCGGGCTCGCCAGCCGCGCCGAGGGCTACGCGCTGGAGCTCGAGCAGCCGGTCGTCGCCGCGCCCGGGCCGGTCGAGGTGGCCTTCGTCCTGCGCGGGCCCGACGGCCGCGCGGTCACGGCGTACTCCCCCACGCACGAGCGGGAGCTGCACCTGGTGCTCGTGCGCCGCGACGGCACCGGCTTCCAGCACGTGCACCCCGAGCGCGACGCCGCCGGGCGGTGGAGCACCACCGTCGTGCTGCCCGAGGCCGGGGCGTACAAGGCCTTCGTCGACACCGCCCCCGACGGCCGCGACGAGCCGGTCGTGCTCGCCGCCGACCTGCTGGTCGGCGGTGCGGCCCAGCCGCAGCCGCTGCCGCCCGTGTCGCGGACGGCGGTCGTCGACGGCTACGAGGTGACGCTGACCGGCGACCTCGTCGCCGGCGAGGCGAGCCGCGTCGTGCTCACCGTCCGCCGCGACGGCGCACCGGTCACCGACCTCGAGCCCTACCTCGGGGCGTACGGCCACCTCGTCTCGCTGCGCGCCGGCGACCTGGCGTACCTGCACACGCACCCGCAGGGCGCGCCCGGCGACGGCCGCACGGCGCCCGGGCCGGAGGTCGCCTTCGACGTCGACGTGCCGAGCGAGGGCGACTACCGGCTGTTCCTCGACTTCGCGCACGACGGCGTCGTGCGCACGGCGTCCTTCACGGCGGAGGCGGGCGCATGACGACCACCAGCGCGCCGGGCGGCCAGCAGGTCGAGCTGGCCATCACCGGCATGACGTGCGCCGCGTGCGCCAACCGCATCGAGCGCAAGCTCAACAAGCTCGACGGCGTCACCGCGTCGGTGAACTACGCGACCGAGAAGGCACGCGTCACCTGGAGCGGCGACGTGACCGCCGAGCAGCTGGTCGAGACGGTCGCGGCCGCGGGCTACTCCGCCGCGCTGCCCTCGGCCGCGCCCGCGCAGGACGCGCCGGCGGGCGACCCGCTCCGCCAGCGCCTGCTCGTGTCGACCGCGCTGTCCGTGCCGGTCGTGCTGCTCGCGATGGTCCCCGCCCTGCAGTTCGACGCGTGGCAGTGGCTGTCGCTCGTGCTGGCCTCGCCGGTCGTCGTGTGGGGCGGGCTGCCGTTCCACCGCGCGGCGTGGACCAACCTGCGGCACGGCGCCGCGACGATGGACACGCTCGTCTCGCTCGGCACGCTCGCGGCGTTCGGGTGGTCGCTCTACGCGCTGTTCCTCGGCACGGCGGGCGAGATCGGCATGACGCACCCCTTCTCGCTCACCCTGCAGCGCGGCGACGGCAGCGACGACGTCTACCTCGAGGCCGCGGCCGGCGTGACGACGTTCCTGCTCGCCGGGCGGTACGCCGAGGCGCGCGCCAAGCGCCGCTCCGGCGAGGCGCTGCGCGCGCTGCTCGCGCTGGGCGCCAAGGACGTCGCGGTGCTGCGCGACGGCCGCGAGGTGCGCGTGCCGGTCGAACAGCTGCGCGTCGGCGAGGTCTTCGTCGTGCGCCCCGGCGAGCGCCTCGCCACCGACGGCGAGGTCGTCGAGGGCACCTCCGCGGTCGACGCGAGCCTGCTCACCGGCGAGTCCGTGCCGGTCGAGGTCGGGCCGGGCGACGCGGTCGTCGGCGCCACCGTCAACGCCGGCGGCCGGCTGCACGTGCGCGCCACCCGGGTCGGCGCCGACACCCAGCTCGCGCAGATGGCGCGGCTGGTCGAGGAGGCGCAGGACGGCAAGGCGCAGGTGCAGCGGCTGGCCGACCGCATCAGCGGCGTCTTCGTGCCCGTGGTCATCGCGCTCGCCGTGGCGACGCTCGGCTTCTGGGTCGGCTCCGGTGCGGGCGCCGGCGCCTTCTCGGCCGCGGTCGCCGTGCTCATCATCGCCTGCCCGTGCGCCCTCGGGCTGGCGACGCCGACCGCGCTCATGGTCGGCACCGGCCGCGGCGCGCAGCTCGGCATCCTGCTCAAGGGCCCCGAGGTGCTGGAGAGCACGCGGCGCGTCGACACCGTCGTGCTCGACAAGACCGGCACCGTGACGACCGGCCAGATGCGGCTCGTCGACGTCGTCGCCGCGCCCGGCGAGGACGAGGCGGACGTCCTGCGGCGGGCCGCCGCGGTCGAGGCCGCCAGCGAGCACCCGGTGGCCGCCGCGGTGGTGCGCGGCGCGGTGGACCGGCTCGGCCCGCTGCCGCCCGTCGAGGGCTTCGCCAACGTCGAGGGCCTCGGGGTGCGCGGGCGGGTGGACGGCCACGACGTCGTCGTCGGCCGCCCGCAGCTGGCCGGCGCCGGGCTCGAGGACGCGCTCGCCGCCGCCCAGGCGGCGGGCCGCACGGCCGTCGTCGTCGCGTGGGACGGCCGCGCGCGGGGCGTGCTGAGCGTCGCCGACGCGGTCAAGGACACCTCGGCCGAGGCCGTCCGGGGGCTGCGCGCGCTCGGGCTGCACCCGGTGCTGCTCACCGGCGACCACGACGTCGTCGCCCGCGCGGTCGCCGCCGAGGTCGGCGTCGACGAGGTCGTCGCCGACGTGCTGCCGGCCGACAAGGTCGCGGTCGTGCGCCGCCTGCAGGCCGAGGGCCGCGTCGTCGCGATGGTCGGCGACGGCGTCAACGACGCGGCCGCCCTGGCGCAGGCCGACCTCGGCCTCGCCATCGGCACCGGCTCCGACGTCGCCATCGAGGCCAGCGACCTCACGCTCGTGCGCGGCGACCTGCGGGTGGCCGTCGACGCCATCCGGCTCGCCCGCCGGGTGCTCGGCACGATCCGCGGCAACCTGTTCTGGGCCTTCGCGTACAACGTCGCGGCGATCCCGCTCGCCGCCGCCGGGCTGCTCAGCCCGATGGTCGCCGGCGGCGCGATGGCGCTGTCGTCGGTGTTCGTCGTCACCAACAGCCTGCGGCTGCGCGGCTTCCGATCGACCACCGATCGGCAGGTCCCCTCCCCGGCCGCCTGACGCCGCGTCACCGTCGAGGCGTGCGCGTCGACGCCCGCTTCGTCATCGGTCAGGCCACCGGCCTGCTCATGGCGGACCTGCGCGTCGGCGCGGTGCAGGCCTTCGACCTGCTGCGCCGCGCCGGCGCCCGCGAAGGCGGCTCGCTGCTGACGGTGGCGCAGCAGGTCGTCATGGCCGCCGAGGCGTGCGACGTGCGGCCCGGCGAGGTCGTGGGCGCGCACGCCCCGTCGCGCTAGTCGCGGACGGTGCCGGTGCGCGACCGGTACAGCAGGTCCGCGTAGTCGGCGTGCCGCTGCACCCAGCCGCTGACGAACGGGCAGACGGCGAGCACGGCGAGCTCGCGCCGGCGCACGTCGTCCAGCGCCTCGCGCACGAGCACGCTGCCGACGCCCTTGCCCTCGAACGCCGGCAGCACCTCGGTGTGCGTGAAGGCGACGAGCTCGTCGGTCGGGATGTAGTCCGCGACCGCGGCGAGCGCGCCGTCGACGCGCGCCTCGTAGCGCTTGGCCTCGGGGGCGTTGGTGACGACGACGTCCACGGGTTCTCCTCCTCGTACGGGCTGCCGGGAGGCATCCTCCCAGGGCGCTCGCCGGCTGCAGCGGGGCGTGGCCACCGGCCGGCTCAAGGCGGGCGGACGCGACCCGAAGACCAGAGCATGGGACGCAGCGGCTTCGACATCTCCGACCTCGTCGAGGTCGACCCGGCCCTGCCCGGGCGCGGGGTGGAGCTGACGGCCCACCGCCTGACGCAGCGGGGCCCCGACGAGGACGGCGACTACCGCTACGCGTTCACCGGCCGGCTCGTGCGGACCCGCCGGTGGCCGAAGGGCCAGTACCTGCTGCACCTGCACGAGCCCGGCGGCCTGCTGCTCGAGCGCACCTACCTGGCGGAGGCCAAGAGCACGGAGAAGGGCGTGCGCCACCTGGAGGGCAGCTGCTACGCCGCGAACGCCGTGTCGGCCGCGCTCGTGTTCGAGCCCTACGACGAGGACGCGGACGACGAGGCCGGGGACGCGGAGGCGCCCGGCAGCGGCTGGGTGGACCTGCCCGTCGAGGCCCACGACGAGGAGGGGCGGCTGCGGCTCGAGGGCGAGGTCTGCCAGTACCGGACGGACTTCCAGTACGACAACCTGCTGCTGGTGCAGCTGGGCGCCAGCGTGGTGCTCGCCTCGGCCGCGCGCTTCCCCGCCGAGGTCGTCGCGACCATGACCGTGCACGACGAGCAGGGCCGCCTGCTGCACTCGGGGCAGACCACGCTGCCCCGAGGCGGCCCGCGTGCGCCGCGACCGCTCGTGATGACCGGGCAGGTCTACCGGCACATGACGCCCGCCCGCGTGCGGGTCGCCCTGTCGTGCAGCGAGCCGGACCTGCCCGGGACGCCGGAGGGCGCGGCGCTGGCGCCCGCGCACGGCGCGGCGCTGCTCGCGCTGCTGCAGTCCGTCGACGCCAAGCTGGACCGCCTGCTGCAGCAGCAGGCGTGACGACGGGGGGACGAGCCGGCCTGTAAGCCGGGTTCTGTCCCGGCCCCGGAGGGCCGGTGACGGTCATCCATCTGGGACCGCTGTTGCCAGCGGCCTCGTGCGGTCCACCCCCGAGCTCGGGCGGGCAGCCCTCAGGCGCTCGGGCAGGAGTGCGAGCACTCCCTCTCGACCTTGCTCCGGGTGGGGTTTGCCGAGCCGCCCGGGTCACCCCGGGCGCTGGTGCGCTCTTACCGCACCGTTTCACCCTTGCCGGTGCGTGCACCGGCGGTCTGTTCTCTGTGGCACTGTCCCGCGGGTCACCCCGGGTCGCTGTTGGCGACCACCCTGCCCTGTGGAGCCCGGACTTTCCTCGACAGCCCTCCCGTCGTGACGACAGCGCTGCCGCGACCGTCCGGCCGACTCGTCCCGCGCGCAGCGTACGCCCGCCGTCG
>CANKBT010000220.1 GCA_947479995.1 Frankiaceae bacterium
CTCGCGCCGAAGCGCTGCAGGTCCCAGGTGAAGTGGCCGAGGTAGGCCTCGTCGAAGTCGTTGACGTCGAAGACGAGCAGGCCCTCGCCGTCCATGTAGGTGCCGAAGTTCTGCGCGTGCAGGTCGCCCTGCACCCACACCCGGGCGGTGCGCTCGTCGGCCCACGGGTCGTCGCGCTCGGCGGCGTCGGCGTAGAACAGGCAGGCTGAGCCGCGGTAGAAGGCGAACGGGTCGCCGGCCATCGTGCGGAACTTGCGCCGGAACGCGGCCGGGTCGGCGGCCACCAGGTCGGAGAAGGCGTCGACGAGCACCTCGACGACGCGGGCCTGGCGGTCGCCGGTCACGCGCCCCCGCCCTCCGGGCGGCTGGCCGCCCCGCCGCCCTCCGGGCGGACGAGCGGGAACAGGATCGTCTCCCGGATCGGCAGCCCGGTCAGCAGCATCACCAGCCGGTCGACGCCGAGCCCCATGCCGCCCATCGGCGGCGCGCCGTGCTCGAGCGCGCGCAGGAAGTCCTCGTCGAGCTGCATCGCCTCCGGGTCGCCGCCGGCGGCCTTGAGCGACTGCTCGGTCAGCCGTCGGCGCTGCTCGACCGGGTCGACGAGCTCGGAGTACGCGACGCCGAGCTCGACGCCGCCGATGATGAGGTCCCACGCCTCGGCCAGCCGCGGGTCGTCGCGGTGCGGCCGGGCGAGCGGGCGCACCGACGCCGGGAAGTCGCGCACGAAGGTGGGCTGCAGCAGCGCGTGCTCGACGAGCTTCTCGTAGACCTCGAGCACGACCTCGCCGGCGTCCCAGCCCTCCTGCAGCGCGACGCCGTGCGCGTCGGCGATCGCGACGAGCTCCTCGAGCGGGGTCGCCGCGGTGACCTCGCGGCCGACCGCCTCGGCGACCAGCTCGTGCAGGGTGGCGTGGCGCCAGGGCTCCTCGAGGTCGATCTCGCCGCCGGCGCCGTCCGGCACCACGGTGCGCCCGACGGCGCGCGCGGCGTCGAGCACCAGGTCGCGGGTGAGCTCGGCCATGGCGTCGTCGTCGCTGTAGGCCTCGTAGGCCTCCAGCTCGGTGAACTCCGGGAAGTGCGTGGCGTCGATGCCCTCGTTGCGGAAGGTCTTGCCGAGCTCGTACACGCGGTCGAGGCCGCCGACGACGAGCCGCTTGAGGTAGAGCTCGGTGGCGATGCGGAGCGTGACGTCGAGGTCGAGGGCGTGCACGTGCGTGGCGAAGGGGCGGGCCGCGGCGCCGCCGTGCACGACCTGCAGCACGGGCGTCTCGACCTCGACGTACGCCCGGTCGTCGAGCGTGCGGCGCAGGCTGCGCACGACGGTCGCGCGCTCGCGGGCGACGCGGCGCGCGTCGGGGTTGACGATGAGGTCGACGTAGCGCTGGCGGACCCGGGCCTCCGGGTCGGTGAGGCCGGCGTGCTTGTCGGGCAGCGGGCGCAGCGCCTTGCTCGTCAGCTCCCACGACGACGCGAGCACCGACAGCTCGCCGCGCTTGCTGCTGATGACCTCGCCGGTGACGCCGACGTGGTCGCCCAGGTCGGTGTCGGCCTTCCAGGCGGCGAGCCGGTCGGCGCCGACGCCGTCGAGGCTGACCATCACCTGCAGCTGGTCGTCGCCGTCCTGCAGCGTGGCGAAGCAGAGCTTGCCGCTCTTGCGGCTGAGCACCACGCGGCCGGTCACCGCGACGACCTCGCCGGTGGCGTGGTCGACCGGCAGGTCGGGGTGTGCGGCGCGGACGCCGGCCAGCGTCGTCGTGCGGGGGTAGCCGCGCGGGTAGGGCGCGGCCCCCTCGGCGACGAGGCGGTCGTACTTCTCGCGCCGGACCCGGACCTGCTCGGGCACGTCCTGGGGCTGCTCGGTCACGTCGCGAGGCTAGCGGCGGCGCGAGCTCAGCCCCCGAGCTGCCCGCGCTGCCGCAGCCGCCCCTGCCCGAGGTCGGCCTGGCGGCCGTCGGTGCGCCCGGCGCTCTGCGCCCGGCCGCTGACCCGCGTGCGGCCCGACCCGGCGCCGCGCCAGGTGCCGCGGGCCTGGCTGGCGGTGCCGTAGAACTCCTGCACGCGGTCGGCCTTGGCGCGCAGCACGAGCGCGGCCGAGGTGCTGCCGGCGCCGGCCGGGGGCGCGTCCTGCGCGAGGGCGCGCTCGCGCGCGGCCTGCAGCCGCTCGGCGACGACCTGCACCCAGCCGTCGTAGAACGACAGCCGCCAGGTGAGCCCGCCGACGCCCGTGCCGCGGTGCTCGCCGCGGTCGAGCCGCCGCTGCGCCGCCGCCGCCATCTGCACCGCGAGCGAGGCCCACAGCCGCTCGACGACGTCGAGGTCGGCGCGGTGCCCGAAGCCGAGGACGTACGTGCTGTCGCCGGCGACGTTGACGAGCACGTCGTTGGCCCGCGCGACGGCGACGTAGAGCAGCACGCGGTGGCGGTTGCCGCGCCGGCCGCGCGCGCCGACGTCGACGCGCTCCTGCACGAGGGGCTCCTCGGCGCGCCGGTGCCGGTCGCGCTGGCGCGCGCGGGCGCGCTCGAGGTCGACGGCGTGCGCGGTGGCGAGCTGCTGCGCCCGCTCGACGAAGGCCGCCGCCTCGTGCTCGTTGTCGGTGCCCTCGGCCTGGGCGAGCAGCTTGCCGACCTTGTCGACGAGCCGCTCGTCGGGCCCGCCCAGGGCCGTCACCGCGCCGCCCGCGTCACAGCGCGCCCACCCGCACGCGCTCCTCGCCGTACGCCACGCGCAGCGCGAACGCCGCCTGCTCCCCGAGCGCGACGCCGACCAGCAGCAGCACGAGCGCGGGGAACGGCGGCCCGTGGTGCGGCACCAGCCCGGACAGCCGACCGGCGTGGTGCGCGAGCTCGTGCAGCAGCACGGCCTCGCGCAGCGCCCACGGCTCGCCGTGCTGCGGCACGTGCACGGCGATGGTGCCGGGCGCCTCCCAGTGCGCGGCGCGGCCGCCGCGGCGGGCGCGCAGCTCGGGCGGGGCGAGCCGGCCGACCGCCGCGACCACCTCGGGCGCGGCGAGCACCGAGCGGGCGTACGCCCGGGCGGCGGTCAGGTCGCCGAAGCGGCGCTCCTCGGGCAGCAGCACCGCCGAGCCGCCGACGGTCGCGAAGCGCGCGCCCCGGCGGGCGGCGTCGAGGCGGTCGCCCCAGGCGTCCTCGGCGCGGTAGACCCGGGCGCGCTGCGCGTCGCGGGTCGTCGGGGCGGTCACCCCGTCGACGCTAGGCGAGCCGGCCGGGGCCCGCCGGGGCCGGCGCCCGCCTGGGGAGCGCTAGAGGTTCTTCTCGTAGACGAGCCGCAGGCCGATGAGCGTGAGGTCGGGCTCGTGGTGGTCGAGGCTGTCGCAGACCGTCGCCATGAGGTGCGACAGGCCGCCGGTGCCGATGACGACCGGGTCGGCGCCGAGCTCGTCGGCGATCCGGGCGACCATGCCGTCGACCTGCCCGGCGAAGCCGTACAGCAGGCCGGACTGCAGCGCCTCGGCGGTGGTCTTGCCGATCACCGAGCGCGGCGGCACGAGCTCGACCTGGAACAGCCGGGCGGCGCGCTGGGCGAGCGCGTCGACGGAGATCTCGATGCCGGGGGCGAGCGCGCCGCCGAGGAACTCGCCGCGCTCGCTGATGACGTCGAAGTTGGTCGACGTGCCGAAGTCGACGACGATCGCCGGGCCGCCGTAGAGGGTGTGGGCCGCGAGCGTGTTGACGACGCGGTCGGGGCCGACCTCGCGCGGGTTGTCGTAGAGCAGCGGCACGCCGGTCTTCACGCCGGGGCCGACGATGACGGTCGGCACCTCGGCGAAGTAGCGCTGGAACATCGTGCGCAGCTCGTTGGCGACCGACGGCACGGTCGAGCAGACGGCGACGCCGTCGGGCTCGGGGTGGCCAGCGAGCAGCCCGCGGAAGTTGAGCGCGAGCTCGTCGGCGGTGACCCGGCGGTCGGTGTTGATGCGGTAGCTCTCGAACAGCCGGTCGCCGTCGAACAGCCCGAGGACGGTGTTGGTGTTGCCGACGTCGACGGTGAGCAGCACTAGGACGTCCTCAGGTCGACGCCGAGGTCGAGGACCGGGGCGGAGTGGGTGAGCGCGCCGACCGCGAGGTAGTCGACGCCGGTCAGCGCGACGGCGCGCGCGACGTCGAGCGACAGGCCGCCGGACGCCTCGGTGAGCACGCCGCGGGCGCGGCACAGGGCGACCGACGCGCGCAGGTCGTCCTCGCCCATGTTGTCGAGCAGCACGAGGTCGGCGCCCGCGTCGAGCACCTCCCGGACCTGCGCGACGGTGTCGCACTCGACCTCGACCGGCACGCCCGGGAAGGCCGCGCGCACGGCCCGGAAGGCCGCGGCGACGCCGCCGGCCGCCACGACGTGGTTGTCCTTGACGAGCGCGGCGTCCGACAGCCCCATGCGGTGGTTGACGCCGCCGCCGGCCCGCACGGCGGCCTTCTCGAGCGCGCGCAGGCCGGGCGTCGTCTTGCGGGTGTCGCGCACGCGGGCGCCGGTGCCCTCGACCGCGTCGACCCAGCGGCGGGTGAGCGTCGCGACGCCGGACAGGTGGCACAGCAGGTTGAGCGCCGAGCGCTCGGCGGTCAGCAGGTCGCGGACGGCGCCGGTCGCCGACAGCACCACCTCGCCGGGCTGCACCGCGCGGCCGTCCGGGGTCGGCGCGAGCGCGACGTCGCCGACGACGTCGAGCACGGCCATCGCCACCGGCACGCCCGACACGACGCCGGCGGCGCGCGGGACGAACAGCGCGGTGCCGCGCTGGTCGGCCGGCACCGTGGCGACGCTCGTGACGTCGACGCCGCCGGCGAGGTCCTCGGCGACGGTGCGGCGCGCGAGGTCCTCGACGGCGGCGGGGTCGAGCCCGGCGGCCTCCAGCGCGGTGCGGGTGGGGGTCGAGAGGGTCACATCGCCTCGAAGGTCGTGCCGGCGGACGTCGTGACGAGGTGGCCCCGCCAGGCGTCGTCGGCGTGCGGGTGGTCCTCGCGCCAGTGCGCGCCGCGGGTCTCCTCGCGGCGCACCGCGGCGGTCACCAGGGCGCGGGCGACGGCGAGCAGGCCGGTCGCCTCCCAGGCGGCGGGCGACGCGGTCGTCGTCGTGCGCCCCTCGAGCTGCTCCAGCGCCTCGGCCGTGCGCTCCAGCGACGCCGCCGAGCGCAGCACGCCGGCGCCCTCGGTCATCGCCCGGCCGAGCTCCTCGCGGACCGACGGGTCGAGCAGCACGCGCTCGCCGCCCGGCTCGACCGGCGCCCTCGGCTCGGGCAGGTGCGCGGCGAGGTCGGCGCCGATGCGGGCGGCGAAGACCAGGCCCTCCAGCAGGCTGTTGGACGCGAGCCGGTTGGCGCCGTGCACGCCGGTGCAGGCCACCTCGCCGCAGGCGTAGAGGCTGGGCACCGAGGTGCGGCCGGCGAGGTCGGTGCGCACGCCGCCGCTGGCGTAGTGCGCCGCGGGCGCCACCGGCACCGGCGTGGTGACGGGGTCGACGCCGGCGAGGCGGCACCGGGCGACGATGGTCGGGAAGCGGCGCAGGAGCACCTCCTCGCCGAGTCCGGTGGCGTCGAGCAGCACGTGGTCGACGCCGTCGCGCAGCATCCGCCGCGTGATGGCCTTGGCGACGACGTCGCGCGGCGCGAGGTCGGCGAGC
>CANKBT010000221.1 GCA_947479995.1 Frankiaceae bacterium
CCCGGGCTACGCGCCGGGCACCCGCACGCGGCCGCTCATGACGCGCACGCTCGACCCGCCGACGGTGGTGGCGACGGCGCGGCCGCCCTCGACGACGACCGTGCACGCCATCCGCGAGGGGCGGCCGACCTCGTCGCCCTGCGCCACCTCGTACGCCGTCGTGCCGTCGCCGACGAGGCCGGCGGCGGCGAGCACGACGCCGAGCCCGACGGCGGCCGAGCCGGTGGCGGGGTCCTCGGCGACGCCGACCTCGGGCACGAGCACGCGGCTGTGCGCGCGGGCGCCGTCCCACGCGGTGACCGACAGGCCGGTGCCGAGGTCGAGCGCGCGCAGGGCGGCGGTGTCGGGGGCGATCCGGCCGACGGCCTCCTCGCGCACGAGCAGGTAGGTGAAGTCGATGCCGCAGCCGGCGCGCACGGGCGTGCCCGCCAGGTCGTCGGCGCGGAGCCCGACGGCCGCGAGCAGCGGCGCCGGGTCGGCCTGGCCGCGCAGCGCGGGCGGGCCGCCGGCGACCGTCACGCGCGCCGCCGAGACGTCGACGTCGAGCAGCCCCGCGCCGCACGCCTGCACGCGCCGGCCCGCGGGGAGCCGCCCGAGCCCGTGCAGCACCGCGGCCGAGCCGACGGACGGGTGCCCGGCGAAGGGCAGCTCGACCTCGGGGGTGAAGATCCGCAGCCCGTAGTCCGCGCCCGCCGGCGGCGCCACCGGGAACGCCGTCTCGGAGAAGCCGAACTCGCGGGCGAGCAGCTGCATCGCCGCGGTGGGCAGGTCGTCGCCGTCGAGCACGACCGCGAGCGGGTTGCCCGCGAAGGCGTCGCCGGTGAAGACGTCGACGACCTCGTACGGCAGCGTGCGCGGCGCGGGCACTAGTGGAAGACCAGGCCGCCGTCGACGGCCAGCGTGCTGCCGGTGATGTACGACGCCGCCGGGCTGAGCAGGAACGACACGGCGTACGACAGCTCGTCGGGCTCGCCGAGGCGGCCGAGCGCGGTGCGCCCGCCGATCTGCTCGCGCACCTGCTCGGGGTACTCGTCGCTCATCTCGGTCGGGATGAGACCGGGCGCGACCGCGTTGACGCGGATGCCCTTGCGCGTGCCCCACTGCTTGGCGAGGTCGCGGGTCAGGCCGAGGACGGCCGCCTTGCTCGAGGCGTACGCCGCCTGCGGCATGTCGAACGGCGCCAGGCCGAGCACGCTCGCGACGTTGACGATGGCCGACCCGCGGGGCGCGACGCGGCCGAAGGCCTGCGCGCACCAGTAGGTGCCGTTGAGGTTGACGGTGAGCACCTGCTGGAACTGCTCGGGCGTCTCGCGGGTGGCGGGGACGGCCGTGCCGATGCCCGCGTTGTTGACCAGGCCGTGCACCTCGCCGAACTCCGCGACCGCGGCCGTGACGAGCGCCGTGCACTGCTCGGGGTCGGCGACGTCGGTCGGCACGGCGAGCACGCGGCGGCCCGCGTCGCGGACGGCCTGCGCGGTCTCCTCGAGCCGGTCGACGCGGCGCGCGGCCAGCACGACGTCGGCGCCGGCGGCGGCGACGACGCGGGCGGTGGAGGCGCCGAGGCCGGACGAGGCCCCGGTGACGATGACGACGCGGCCGTCGAGGGAGGTGGCGGAGAGGCTCATGCGGGCGACCGTAACGCGCGTCACTAGGGTGCCCGCATGAGCGACCTCTTCTCCCTGTCCGGCAAGTCGGCGCTGGTCACGGGCGGCACCCGCGGCATCGGCCTCATGATCGCCCGCGGCCTGCTCCAGGCCGGCGCGACGCGCGTCTACGTCAGCTCGCGCAAGGCCGACGCCTGCGACGCCGCGGTCGCCGAGCTGGCGCCGTACGGCGAGGCCGTCGCCCTGCCGGCCGACATCTCGACCGAGGACGAGTGCCTGCGCCTGGCCAGCGAGGTCGCGCAGCGCGAGCCGGCGCTGCACGTGCTCGTCAACAACGCCGGCGCGACCTGGGGCGCCCCGCTCGAGGAGTTCCCGGCCAGCGGCTGGGACAAGGTCGTCGACCTCAACCTCAAGGCGCCGTTCTTCCTCACCCGCGCGCTGCTGCCGCAGCTCGAGGCCGCCGGCACCCACGACGACCCGGCGCGCGTCATCAACATCGGCAGCGTCGACGGCCTGCACGTGCCGCTGCTGCCGACCTACAGCTACTCCACGAGCAAGGCCGCGGTGCACCAGCTCACCAAGGTGCTGGCGCGCGAGCTCGGCCCGCGCCACGTCACGGTCAACGCGGTCGCCCCCGGCCCGTTCGAGAGCAAGATGATGGCCGCCACGCTGGAGGCCGCCGGCGACCAGATCGCCGCCGCCGCGCCGCTCGGCCGCATCGGCCGCCCGGACGACATGGCCGGCGTGGCCGTCTTCCTCGCCAGCCGCGCCGGCGCGTACGTCACGGGTGCCGTCATCCCGGTCGACGGCGGGCTCGTCACCACCGTCTAGCGGTGCTCCCCGACCTGCTCCCGCTGTACGACCCCGGCCCCGGCCGGTCGGTCCGCGGCGGCATGGTGCTGTCGGCGGACGGCGGCGCGGCGCACGAGGGGCGCAGCCGCGCGCTGTCGACGCCGGCCGACCGCGCGGTCTTCCGCGTGCTGCGCGCGCACGCCGACGTCGTGCTCGTCGGCGCGGGCACCGCGCGCGCCGAGGACTACGGCGAGGTGCGCCTCTCCGACGCGCACCGCGCCTGGCGGGAGGCCGCCGGGCGGCCGCCGGTGCCGCCGGTCGCGGTGGTGAGCCGCGGCGTCGACGTGCCGCGCATCCCCGGCGCGCTCGTCGTCACCACCGGGCAGGAGCAGGACGCCGGCCGCGACGTGCTGCACGTGCGCGACCTCGCCGACGCCCTCGACCAGCTGGCCGCGCGGGGGCTCACGCGGGTGCTCTGCGAGGGCGGGCCCTCGCTGCTCGGCGACCTCGTCGTCGCGGGGCTGCTCGACGAGCTGTGCGCGACGCTGTCGCCGCGGCTGGTCGGCCGCGCCCCCGGGCTGCTCGCCGTCGACCTGCCGGTGCCCGTCGACCTCGAGCTGGTGCACCTGGTCGAGCACGAGGGCTCGCTCCTGCTCCGCTGGCGCCTGCCCCGCCACTAGCCTTCGGGCGTGAGCCGCCGATGAGCACCGCGACCCGCGTCTTCGTCGCGCGCCTGGCCGGCCTGCCCGTGCTCGACCCGGACGGCGACACGGTCGGCCGCGTGCGCGACGTCGTCGTCGCCCTGCGGCTGGGCCGCGACGCCCCGCGCGTGCTCGGGCTCGCCGTCGAGATCGCCGCCCGCCGGCGCATCTTCGTGCCGATCAGCCGCGTGACCTCGGTCGACCCCGAGGCGGTCGTGCTGACGACCGGCACGGTGAGCCTGCGCCCGTTCAGCCGGCGGCCCGGCGAGACGCTCGTGCTGGCCGAGCTGCTCGACCGGCGGCTCGTCGTGCGCGAGAGCGGCGAGCAGGTGACGGTCGTCGACGCCGCCATGGAGCAGACCCGCACCGACTGGCTCATCTCGCGCGTCGCGGTGCGGCGCGGCGGGCGCCGCCGGCGCGGCGAGCTCGTGCAGCTCGACTGGTCGGAGGTCGTCGGGCCCTCGCTGCCCGAGGAGGAGCAGGGCGCCGCGAACCTGCTCGCCGTCTTCGAGAAGCTGCGCCCCGCCGACCTCGCCCACCTCATCGGCGACCTGTCCGGCAAGCGCCGCGCCGAGGTGGCGGCCGCGCTCGACGACGAGCTGCTCGCCGACGTGCTCGAGGAGCTCCCCGAGGACCAGCAGGTGGAGCTGCTCAACGGCCTCGAGGACGACCGCGCCGCCGACGTCCTCGAGGCGATGGCGCCCGACGACGCCGCCGACCTGCTCGGCGAGCTCGCCCCCGCCGAGGCCGAGCGCTTGCTCGGGCTGATGGAGCCCGAGGAGGCCGGCCCGGTCCGCCAGCTGCTGGCCTACAGCGACGACACGGCCGGCGGCCTCATGACCAGCGAGCCGGTCGTGCTCGGCCCGAGCACCACCGTGGCCGAGGCCCTCGCCGCCGTCCGCAACCCGGACCTGTCGCCCGCGCTCGCCGCGCAGGTCTACGTCGTGCGCCCGCCGTACGACACCCCGACCGGCCGCTACCTCGGCACCGCGCACTTCCAGCGCCTGCTGCGCGAGCCGCCGAGCTCGCTGGTGTCCGCGGTCGTCGACACCGACGTCGACCCGCTCGCGCCGGAGTGCCCGCTGCAGGAGGTCACCCGCCACCTCGCGTCGTACAACATGGTCGCCGTCCCCATCGTCGACTCCGAGCAGCGGCTGCTCGGCGCGGTGACCGTCGACGACGTGCTCGACCACCTGCTGCCCGAGGACTGGCGCGAGGCGCGGGGCCGGGCCCGTGGCTGACCTGCGCCCGCGCCGGCCGGCGCCCCGCCGCGAGGTGCGGCGCGACCGCCTCGACGTGCCCGTCGAGCCCCGCCGCTCGCTGCGCGAGTCGTACGACCCGGAGGCCTTCGGGCGCCTGTCGGAGCGCATCGCGCGCTTCCTCGGCACGTCGAGGTTCCTCGTCTACATGACGGTGTTCATCCTGCTGTGGGTGGTCGTCAACGTCACGCCGGTGGCGTTCGACCCCTACACGTTCACCTTCCTCACGCTGCTGCTGTCGCTGCAGGCGTCGTACGCGGCGCCGCTCATCCTGCTCGCGCAGAACCGGCAGTCCGACCGCGACCGCGTGAGCATGGAGGAGGACCGCGCGCAGAACGCCCGGCTCATGGCCGAGGTCGAGTACCTCACCCGCGAGCTGGCCTCGCTGCGCTCGGCGGTCGGCGAGGTGGCGACCCGCGACTTCCTGCGCGAGCAGCTGCGCGAGGTCGCCGACGAGGTCGTCGCCCGCTCCGGCGAGCAGACCGCGCCCGGCAGCACGACGCCGTACGACGAGGCCAAGCGGGCCGAGCGCGAGGAGCGCCGCCGGCGCCAGGAGCGCAAGCGCCGCAACAAGGCCAAGCGCGAGCTCGAGGCGGCCACCGACCGCGGCGGCGCCCCCGAGCGCGGCAGCCTGTCCGAGCCGTTCGAGGGCGAACGCGACGAGACGTAGGGCTTCACCTGCTGGGCCGATCGGCCGAAGCACTGCACGTGACCGCTCCCCCGACGACCCCCGCGACCGCGCACGTGCCCGACCAGGCGCCGGCGCGGCGACGGCGCATCGGCGAGGTGCTGGTCGCGCAGGGGCTCATCGACGACGCCCAGCTGCAGGAGCTGCTGGCCAGGCAGGCGGCGACCGAGCCCGGCCAGGCCCGCAAGCGCCTCGGCGCGCTCGTCACCGAGTCCGGCATGGCCACGGAGCGCCAGGTCGCCGAGGCGCTCGCGGAGGCGCTCGGCATGCGCCTGGTCGACCTCGGCCGCACGGTCGTCGTGCCCGAGCACGTCCGCCTGCTCCCGCGGCCCGTCGCCGAGCGCAGCGCGGTGCTGGTGCTCGACAAGGTCGGGCAGCGGCTGAGCGTCGCGACGTCGGACCCGACGAACGTCGTCGCGCTCGACGACGTGAAGCTCTACACCGGCGCCGCCGAGCTCCACGTGGTCGTGGCGACGGAGAGCCAGGTGCGCGACCACCTCGCGCGCTCGTGGTCGCTGTCGGAGGACTCCTCCGACATGAGCACGCTGTTCG
>CANKBT010000222.1 GCA_947479995.1 Frankiaceae bacterium
GGCGACGAGGACCGCACCCGCGCCGTCGCCGAGGCGCTGCCCGCGACGGCCGCGGCCCAGACCGCCTCCGGCGCGGCGGCGCTGGCCGCCGGGTCGCCGACGTGCCGCGCCTGGCTCGACCCGGCCGGGGCGTCGGACGCCACGGCCGACTAGCGGACGGACCGCCCGCGGCCGGGCAGACCGGACACGGGGAGTCACCGCGGCGGCCGGTGCGGCCGCCGCGCGGGGCTCAGGCCTCGACGGCCCGGCGGGCGTCGGCGGACAGCACGCCCCAGCCGATCAGCTGCTCGGTGAGCGCCGTCGGTGAGGCGTCGTAGATGACCGCGAGCGAGCGCAGGTCCTCGTTGCGGATCGACAGGACCCGGCCGTTGTAGTCGCCGCGCTGGCTCTGGATGGTGGCGGCGTAGCGGGCGAGCGGCGCCGCCTTGTCGGCCGGCACCTGCTGCAGCTGCTCGAGGTCGATGACGATGCGCGGGGCCGGCTCGGCGGCGGTCGCCGACACGCCCTCGGGGAGCAGCTCGGCCACCGGGACCCCGTAGAACTCGGCCAGCTCGGAGAGCCGCTGCACCGTGACGGCGCGGTCGCCGCGCTCGTAGGAGCCGACGACGACGGCCTTCCAGCGGCCCTGCGACTTCTCCTCCACGCCGTGGAGGGACAGGTGCTGCTGGGTGCGGATGGCGCGGAGCTTGGAGCCCAGGGCCTTGGCGTACTCGGTCACGTGCCTCCCGTCGGACGACGCGCGCGCGTCGCCGTGCGTGGGGCGCCGGTCTCACCACTGGCTCGTCCGGGGAGTCGACCTGTCGCCAGGTCAGGGGTGACCGACCACCCCCCGGAGTCGCAGCCTCGCCATGGAACTGCCTTGACTACAGACGGTGACCGTAGAGGGCGTCCGGTGACCGGTCAAGGACCGTGCGTCGCCGTCGGCTAGGGTCGCCACGTCCACCCGAGCCGTCCCGTGAGGCGGCCACCCGTCCCGTGAGGCGAGGAGGGCGTGCCGGTGACGGCTGCGCAGAGCAGGGACGACGGCCCCGGGGCCCGCGGCGCGCGCGCCCGGCCCGTCACGGGCGACCCCTCGGCGGCCCGCCCCGTGCTGCCGCCCGAGCAGCTCGCCCGCGTGGTCGACCGGATGGCCCACGAGGTGCTGGAGAAGACCGGCGGCGGCGACGGCGTCGTGCTGCTCGGCATCCCGACCCGCGGCACCGTGCTGGCGCAGCGCCTGGCCGCCCGCATCGAGGCCTTCGCCGGCGCCCCGGTGCCGACCGGCTCGCTCGACATCACGCTCTACCGCGACGACCTCCGGCTGCGCGGCCCGCGGGCGCTCGGCGCCACCGACCTGCCGCCCGGCGGCGTCGACGACCGGCACGTCGTGCTCGTCGACGACGTGCTGTTCAGCGGCCGCAGCGTGCGGGCGGCCCTCGACGCGCTCGGCGACCTCGGCCGGCCCCGCGTCGTGCAGCTCGCCGTGCTCGTCGACCGCGGGCACCGCGAGCTGCCGATCCGCGCCGACTACGTCGGCAGGAACGTGCCGACGTCGCTGCAGGAGACCATCCACGTGATGCTCGCCGAGACCGACGGCCGCGACGGCGTGCTGCTCGGCCCCGCCGACCTGGAGCGCGCGTGAGCGGGGCGGGCGGCAGCACCAGCCGCCACCTGCTGTCGGCGGGCGACCTGTCGCGCGACGAGGCGCTGCTCGTGCTCGACACCGCCGCCGAGCTCGAGCAGGTGCTCGCCAGCTCGACCGTCGGCAAGCTGCCGACGCTGCGCGGCCGCACGGTCGTCAACCTGTTCTTCGAGGACTCCACGCGGACGAAGACCTCCTTCGAGCTGGCGGCCAAGCGCCTGTCGGCCGACGTCATCTCCTTCGCGGCCAAGGGCTCGAGCGTGTCCAAGGGCGAGAGCCTCAAGGACACCGCGCTGACACTGGAGGCCATGGGGGCCGACGGCATCGTCATCCGCCACAGCTGGAGCGGGGCCCCGGTCAACCTGGCGCACCACGTGCGCGGCGCGGTCGTCAACGCCGGCGACGGCACGCACGAGCACCCGACCCAGGCGCTGCTCGACGCCTACACCGTGCGCCAGCGCCTCGGCCGCCTCGAGGGCCTGCGCGTGACGATCGTCGGCGACGTGCTGCACAGCCGGGTCGCCCGCAGCAACGTGCTGCTGCTGCACACCCTCGGCGCCGAGGTCACGCTCGTCGCGCCGCCCACGCTGCTGCCGGTCGGCGTCGAGACCTGGCCGTGCGCGGTGTCGTACGACCTCGACGCGGTGCTGCCCAAGAGCGACGTCGTGATGATGCTGCGGGTGCAGCGCGAGCGCATGGGCGTGAGCTACTTCCCGAGCAGCCGCGAGTACTCCCGGCGCTACGGGCTCGACGTGCGGCGCGCCGCCGTGCTCGGCGACGACGCGATCGTCATGCACCCCGGCCCGATGAACCGCGGCATCGAGATCGCCCCGGAGGTCGCCGACGGCCCGCGGTCGACGATCGTGTCGCAGGTCGCGAACGGCGTGACGGTCCGCATGGCCGTGCTCTACCTGCTGCTCGGCAGCGCCGAGCCCGCGATCGGAGTGGAGGTCACCCGTGGCTGAGTCGTGGCTGCTGCGCGGCGTGCTGCCGTACGGCGAGGGCGCGCCCGTCGACGTCCGGCTCGCCGACGGCCGCGTCGCCGAGCTGGCGCCGGGCCTCGCGCCGGGGTCCAGCCGGGTGCTGGAGGCGGCCGGCCAGGTGCTCCTGCCGGGCCTGGTCGACCTGCACACGCACCTGCGCGAGCCGGGGCGCGAGGACGCCGAGACCGTCGAGACGGGCACCCGCGCGGCCGCCGCCGGCGGCTTCACCGCCGTGCACGCGATGGCCAACACCGACCCGGTCGCCGACAACGCCGGCGTCGTCGAGCAGGTCTGGCGCCTCGGGCGCGAGGCCGGCCACTGCGACGTCGCACCGGTCGGCGCCGTGACGATCGGGCTGCGCGGCGAGGCGCTCAGCGAGCTCGGCACCATGGCCGACAGCGCCGCCCGGGTGCGCGTGTTCTCCGACGACGGCCTGTGCGTCAGCGACGCCAGCCTGATGCGGCGGGCCCTCGAGTACGTCAAGGCGTTCGACGGCGTCATCGCCCAGCACGCGCAGGAGCCGCGCCTGACGGTCGGCGCGCAGATGAACGAGGGCGTCGTCTCCTCGCGGCTCGGGCTGACCGGCTGGCCGTCGGTCGCCGAGGAGGCCGTCATCGCGCGCGACTGCCTGCTCGCCGCGCACGTGCGCAGCCGGCTGCACGTCTGCCACGTGTCGACGCGCGGCTCGGTCGACATCCTGCGGCTGGCCAAGGCCCGCGGCATCGACGTCACCGCCGAGGTGACGCCGCACCACCTGCTGCTCACCGACGAGGCGGCCTGCGGCTACGACGCCACCTTCAAGGTCAACCCGCCGCTGCGCACCCAGGACGACGTCGACGCCGTGCGCGAGGGGCTGGCCGACGGCACGCTCGACGTCGTCGCGACCGACCACGCGCCGCACACCTCGCAGGACAAGGAGACCGAGTGGGGCGCCGCCCTGCCCGGCATGACCGGCCTGGAGACCGCGCTCGCCGTCGTCGCCGAGACGATGGTGCTGCCCGGGCGGCTCACCTGGCGCCAGGTCGCCGACCGGATGTCCGCGCGCCCGGCGGTCATCGGCCGGCTCGAGGGCCACGGCCGCCCGCTGGCCGTCGGCGAGCCGGCCAACCTCGCGCTCGTCGACACCGGCGCCGCCTGGACGGTCGACCCGGCCGCGTCGGTGAGCCGCAGCCGCAACACCCCGTTCGCCGGCCGCCGCCTGCCGGTGCGCGTCACCGCCACCTTCCTGCGCGGCGCGCGCACCCACGGGGAGGGCTGAGTGGACCGCGTCCTGCTGACGGTCGCGACGCTGGCGTTCGCGATCGGCGTCTACCTGCTCATGCTCAAGGGCTGGCGCGGCCGGCAGCGCCGCCAGGGCGACCTGCCGCCGCCGCCCGCGCCGCCGGCGTCGCCCGGCGAGGTCGTCGTCGGCGCCGTGCCGGGGCTGTTCGTCGGCACCACGCACGAGGGCGCCTGGCTCGACCGCGTCAACGTGCACGGCCTGTCCGACCGGTCCGCCGGGTGGGTCGAGGTGACGACCGCCGGCGTGCACGTCGAGCGGGAGGGCGTCGCCGACCTGCACCTGCCGTACGACGTGCTGCTGTCCGCGCAGACCGGGGACGCCCTCGCCGGCAAGTTCGTCGGGCGGGACGGCATGCTCGTGCTCACCTGGCAGCTCGGCCCGGCGCGCGTCGTGTCGGGCTTCCGCGCCGACGACCACGCCGCCCACGCCCGCCTCGCCGAGGCGATCTCCGCCCGCATCCCCGCCCGCACCCCCAGCCCGGAGGAGACCCCGTGAGCCGCCCCGCCCTGCTCGTCCTCGAGGACGGGCGCACCTTCCGCGGTGAGGCCTACGGCGCCGTCGGCGAGGCCTTCGGCGAGGCCGTCTTCTCCACCGGCATGACCGGCTACCAGGAGACGCTCACCGACCCCAGCTACCACCGCCAGGTGGTCGTCATGACGGCACCGCAGATCGGCAACACCGGCGTCAACGACGAGGACCCCGAGTCCTCGCGCATCTGGGTCAGCGGCTACGTCGTCCGCGACCCCTCCCGCGTCACGTCGAGCTGGCGCGCGCAGCGCGACCTCGGCGACGAGCTCGCCGCGCAGGGCGTCGTCGGGATCAGCGGCGTCGACACCCGCGCCCTCACCCGGCACCTGCGCGAGCGCGGCGCCATGCGGGTCGGCATCTCCAGCACCGGCACCGGCGCCGACGCGCTGCTGCAGCGGGTGCTCGCGAGCCCCGGCATGGTCGGCGCCGACCTCGCGCACGAGGTGACGACCCCCGAGCCGTACGTCGTGCCTGCGGTGGGGGAGACGCGCTTCCGCGTCGCCGCGCTCGACCTCGGCCTCAAGGCCGCGACGCCGCGCTACCTGGCCGGCCTCGGCGTCGAGGTGCACGTGCTGCCGGCCACCAGCACCGGCGACGACCTGCTCGCGCTGTCGCCCGACGGCGTGTTCCTGTCGAACGGCCCCGGCGACCCGGCGACGACCGACGGGCCCGTCGCCGCGACGCAGCGGGTGCTCGAGGAGGGCGTGCCGCTGTTCGGCATCTGCTTCGGCAACCAGGTGCTCGGCCGGGCGCTCGGCCTCGGCACGTACAAGCTCCGCTACGGCCACCGCGGCCTGAACGTGCCGGTCAAGGAGCTGGCCACCGGGCGCATCCACATCACGAGCCAGAACCACGGCTTCGCGGTCGACGCGCCGGTCGACGGCACCCCCGTCGAGACGCCGTACGGGCGGGTGCGCGTCTCGCACGTGTGCGCCAACGACGACGTCGTCGAGGGGCTGGAGCTGCTCGACCGGCCGGCCTCCTCAGTGCAGTACCACCCGGAGGCGGCCGCCGGCCCGCACGACGCCGAGGGGCTGTTCACCCGCTTCGTCGAGCAGATGTCCGAGACGAGGGGGACCCGTGCCACGGCGTGACGACCTGCACCACGTGCTGGTGATCGGCTCCGGGCCGATCCTCATCGGCCAGGCCGCGGAGTTCGACTACTCCGGCACCCA
>CANKBT010000223.1 GCA_947479995.1 Frankiaceae bacterium
GTCGGCCTCCGCGCGCCCCCCGCCGTACAGCCAGGGGGTGTCGGCGAAGCGCGGGTGGTGGGCGTAGACGGCGCCGGTGAGCGAGACCTCGCGGCGCCGCGCGGGCATCGACGGGCGGGTGATGGCGCCGTGGTCGCCGACCCAGACCGAGCTGTCGCGGGTGAACAGCAGGTTGGGCAGCGGCGGCACGACGAACGCGCCGGCCTGCGACAGCCGGGCGACGACCCCCTCGGGCCCGGTGCGCGGCAGCTCGTCGTGCGTGAGGCCGCCGCAGAGCACCGCGGCGAGCTGCGCGCTCGGCAGGTCGAGCAGCCAGTCGTGCAGCCCGCGGGCGAGCAGCGGCCCGACCTCGGTCGGCGCGACGGCGGTGTCGACCGCCTGCCGGCGGGCCTCCGGCACCTCGAGGGCCTCCTCGAGCAGCGTCGACAGCCGCAGCACCTCGACGCCGCGGGCGGTGAGCGCGGCGGCGAAGGCGTCGTGCTCCTCCTGCGCGCGCGCCAGCCACGGCAGGCCGTCGAAGAGCAGATCGGCGCTGTTGCGCGGCGTCAGCCGGCTGAGCTCCTGGCCCGGGCGGTGCAGCAGGACGGTGCGCAGCCTGCCGACCTCGCTGGTCACGCCCGCCATGCGACGACCCTAGCCAGCGGTCCCCTGCAGCACGGCGAGCTGGTCCTTGAGGGCCTCGAAGAAGCGGACGTTGATCGACGACCGCCACCAGGCGCCCTTGACGATGCGCGGGCCCCACTCGGGGCGCTCGGCGACGAGCGGCACGACGGCCTTGTCCATCCAGTCGCGGCCGTGGACCGGGTCGACCTCGGCGTGCTCGACGTAGAACGGGTACGCCGCCTCCGGCGCGCCGAGGCGGTCGAACGCCTTGAGCACCATGCGGCAGCGCGGGCCGGCCTGCAGCTCGAGCAGGCCGAGCGCGCCGACCATCTCGGGCTGGAGCCAGCGGTTGGTGGCGAGCAGCCCGCCGAGGGCCGCGCGCTCCAGCGCCTCGTCGGGCATGTCCTCGCGGGCGATGCGCGGCATGCCGACCGCCCGGGCCATGTCCTCGTGCATGACGGTGTGCACGCCGGCCTGGTCGCCCTGGCCCATCTCGTCCCAGTAGTTCTTGCCGAGCTCGAGCTTGGCGCTGCCGGTCAGCCCGACCTGGCAGACGGCCACGAGGTCGTCGAAGCCGCCGTCCGGCCCGCCCTCGAGGGCCAGGAACTGCACGACCTGCTCCCAGTCGGCCTCCTCGGCCAGCCACTTGTACGACGACGGCAGCCGGTCGCGGGAGGCCACCGAGCGCATCGCCTTGACGACGCGGTCGACGCTGTCGGACTCCGCCAGCGCGCCCGCCTCGGTCCAGGCCAGCTCGAGCTCGGCGAGCCAGTCGCCCTCGAGCCGGGCCTTGAGCTCGGCCAGGACGGGGTGGCCCTGCAGCCGCACCCGGTCGCCGAGCTGGTCGAGCGGGGCGACGTGCAGGTCGTGGACGGCCAGCAGCGACAGGAAGCGGTCGCGGCGGCTGGCCGGCCGCGCGCTGCCGAGCCCGGTGAGGTCGCCGGTCGACAGCCCCCGCTCGAGGGCGGCGGTGAGCGGCAGGTCGGGGGACGACGTCGAGGGCGGGGCGGTCGAGAGCAGCGTCATGAGGGGGGTCGAGCCTCCGTACGGCGGTGGACGGACGTGCCCTGGCCCCCTGCCCCGCCCCGCCCCGATGACACGGCCCCCCGCACGGGGGAACCGCCGCCCGCGCGTGCGCCGGACGGGGGCCGGCCGCCGCACTAGCCTCGCCGTCGTGCTGGACCCCGACGCCGCCGGCGTGCTCGCCGTCGTCGCGACCGCCGTGGCGCTGCTCGCGCTGGCCCTCGCCGGCGTGCTCGCCGCCCGGCTCGCGCGGCTGCGCCGCGACGTCGAGGGGCTGGCCGGCGACCGCTTCGTGCGGGCGCTGCGCGAGACGCAGCAGGACGGCGACGAGCTGCGCCGCGACGTCGCCCGCCTGCGCGGCGACCTCGCGTCGGCGCGTGCCGACCTGTCCGACGCGCTGCGGCACGTCGCCGTCGTCCGCTACGACGCCTTCGGCGACATGGGCGGCCGCCTGTCGTTCTCGGCGGCCCTGCTCGACGACGACGGCGACGGGCTGGTGCTCACGAGCATCAACGGCCGCTCCGAGACCCGCACCTACGCCAAGGGCGTCGCCGCCGGGGCCTCCGGGCACGAGCTCAGCCCCGAGGAGGCCCAGGCCATCGCCTACGCCACGGGCGCCAAGGAGCAGCCCGACGCCGACCTGGCCGTCCCGCGGCGGGGGCGCCCGTCCCGGCGCTGACCGTGAGAGGGCTCTCACGCAGCCCTCATCCGGCGCTCATGCGCACCGCCGACGCTGCCGCCGTGGACGACCTCGCGCTGCTCACCGGCCCGGACGCCGGCGACCTGCTGGCCGCGGCCGTCGCCACGACCGGCGCCGAGCTGGTCTCCTGGCGCACCCGCCAGGTCGACCACCGCCCCGGCCGCAGCACCACCGCCTCGTACGCGGCGCGCGTGCGCGACGCGGCCGGCGAGCGCGACCTCGTGCTCGGCGCCGCGACCGGCCCGGCCGGCGCCGGCGCCCGCCCGCCGGGCCTGCTCGTGCTCTCCGACGGCGCCCGCGAGGTGCAGGTCTGGACGTTCGCGCAGGACCCCGGCCTGCCCTCGCTCGCGCGGGCCGCCGACCCCGGGGCCGTCCGGGCGCTGCTCGCCTCGCTCGGCGAGGACCCCGGGCCGGTGCGGCTGCGCACCCGCGCCTACCGGCCGCGCCGGCGCGCCGTGCTCGAGGCGACCAGCCCCGGCGCGCACGTCTTCCTCAAGGTGCTGCGCCCCGGCCGCGCGGAGCCGCTGCACGCCCGGCACCGGCTGCTCGCGGGCGCCGGGCTGCCGGTGCCGCCGAGCCTCGGCTGGACCGGTGACGGGCTGCTCGTGCTCGGCGCGCTGTCGGGCACCGCCCTGCGCAGCCGCCTGCGCGAGGGCGGCAGCCCGGCGCCGAGCGGCGAGGCGCTGCTGGCCCTGCTCGACCGGCTGCCGCCCGAGGTGTGCGCGCTGCCGCGCCGCGCGCCCTGGACCGAGGGCGCCGCCCACTACGCCGCGGTCGTCGGCGCGGCGCTGCCCGCCGAGGCCCGGCGGGCGGCCCAGCTCGCCGCGCGGGTGCGGGAGCTGGCCGGCGACGGCCCCGACGAGGACGCCACGCACGGCGACCTCTACGAGGCGCAGCTGCTCCTGCGCGGCAGCCGGGTGAGCGGCCTGCTCGACGTCGACACCGCCGGCCCGGGCCGCCGGGCCGACGACCTGGCCTGCCTGCTCGCGCACGTCAGCGTGCTGGCGCAGATGGAGCCGGCGCACGCGGTGACCAGCCGCGCGCTCGGCGCCCGCTGGCTCACCGCCTTCGAGCGGCGGGTCGACCCGGTCGAGCTCCGCGCCCGCGTCGCCGGCGTGGTGCTCTCGCTCGCCACCGGGCCGCACCGCGTGCAGGAGCCCGGCTGGCCGGCGGCGACGACCGCGCGCCTCGACCTCGTCGAGCGCTGGGTCGAGAGCGCGGCCGCGCGGGCCCGCCCGGCGCCGGTCGGGTGAGGGGCGATGATCACGCGGTGGCCCGGCCCCGGCGCTCCCCGTCCGTCCGCACCAAGGTGCTGGCGGTCGTCGTGCTGCTCGCCGGCCTCGGCATGGCCGTCGCCGAGGTGACGTCGTACGTCGTCTCCGCCCGCCGCCTCGACGTGCGGCTCGACGCGGCGATCGCGCAGGAGGTGGCGGAGTTCCGGACGCTCGCCGAGCAGGGGGTCAACCCGCGCACCGGCCGGCCGTTCGAGGACATCGACGACCTGCTGCGCACGGCGCTCGCCCGCAACGTCGCCGACAGCAACGAGACCTTCCTCGGCCTGGGCTCGGCCCCGTACGTCCCCGCCGACCCGGGCGTCGTCGACCTGCTCGACGAGCCGGCCCTGCTCGCGGCCGTCACCGCGCAGGGCCCCGCCTCGCGCGTCGAGCTCGCCGAGGTCGAGAGCGCGGTGGGCACCCTGCGCTACGCCGCCGTGCCGGTCGTGCTGCCCGGCGCGCCCGACACCGGCACGTACGTCGTCGCGTACGCCGTCGACCTCGAGCGGCGCGACCTGGTCTCCGTCGCGCGCACCTACGCGTACGTCGCCACCGGCTCGCTGCTGCTGCTCGCCGTCGGCGGCTGGCTCATCCTCGGCCGGCTGCTGCGGCCGCTCGCCCTGCTGCGCGAGGCCGCGGCCTCCGCCTCGCCGCAGCGGGCCGAGCGCATCCCCGAGCGGGGCAACGACGACGTCACCGACCTCACCCGCAGCTTCAACACCATGCTGGACCGCCTGCAGGACGCCTTCGCGCAGCAGCGGCAGTTCATCGCCGACGCCGGGCACGAGCTGCGCACGCCGGTGACGATCGTGCGCGGGCACCTGGAGCTTCTCGACCCCGGCGACCCGCGCGACGTCGCCGAGACGCGGGCGCTCGTGCTCGACGAGGTCGACCGCATGGGCCGGCTCGTCGACGACCTCGTCGTGCTCGCGCGGGCGCAGCGGCCCGACCTGGTCGACCTGCGGCCGGTCGACCTCGACCGGCTCGTCGAGGAGGTGCTCGTCAAGGCCCGGGCCCTCGGCGACCGCGACTGGCGGCTGGACGCCGCGGCCGTCGGCGTCGTGCAGGCCGACGAGCAGCGGCTGCAGCAGGCGCTGCTGCAGCTCGCCGACAACGCCGTCAAGCACACCCCGGCCGGCACGACCGTCGCGGTCGGCGCCCGGCGGGACGACGACGCCGTGCGTCTGTGGGTGCGCGACACCGGCCCCGGCATCGCGGTCGCCGACCGGGCGCGGGTGCTGCAGCGCTTCGGCCGGGCCGACCACGGCCGGGGCGTCGAGGGCTCGGGGCTGGGCCTCGCCATCGTCGGCGCCATCGCCGAGGCGCACGGCGGCCGCCTGGAGGTCGACGACGCCCCGGGCGGTGGCGCCCTGCTCACCCTCGTCCTGCCCCCGCAGCCGGCCCGCGGGGGCACCGCCGCACGGGAGGAGCCGTCGTGACGCGCATCCTGGTCGCCGAGGACGAGGAGCGGATCGCCTCGTTCGTCGAGAAGGGCCTGCGCGCGGGCGGCTTCACGCCGACCCGCGTCGCCGACGGCCAGAGCGCGCTCGACCACGCGCTCACCGGCGAGTTCGACCTGCTCGTGCTCGACATCGGTCTGCCCGTGCTCGACGGCTTCGCCGTGCTGCGCCGGCTGCGGCAGGCCCGCTGCGCGATCCCGGTCGTCGTGCTCACCGCGCGCGACGGCCTCGACGACGTCGTGGCCGGCCTCGAGGGCGGGGCCGACGACTGGGTGACCAAGCCGTTCCGCTTCGAGGAGCTGCTCGCGCGCGTGCGGCTCCGGCTGCGCGACGAGCGCGGCCCCGAGGCGGCCGTCCTCGCGTACGGCGGGCTGTCGCTCGACCTGCGCACCCGCCGGGCCAGCGTCGCCGGGCGCACCGCGGAGCTGTCGGCGCGCGAGTTCGCGCTGGCCGAGGCGTTCCTGCGCAACCCCGGGCAGGTGCTGTCGCGCGAGCAGCTGCTGTCGACGGTGTGGGGCTA
>CANKBT010000224.1 GCA_947479995.1 Frankiaceae bacterium
GCACCGGCGCCCGCGTGCGCGCGACCGCGCCGCCGCCGGACGGCGCGGCGCCGGGCACCCGCGCCGAGTGCGCCTGGCTCGTCGCCCACGGCCTGCCGTGGCTCGCCCGCCACGCCGGCTCGGTCGGGGTGCCGCTCGTGACGACCACCGCGCGCGGGCTGCGGCGCACCGCCTGAGCCCTCGCCCGGGGCCCGGCCTCAGGGCTGGAGCGGGACGACCGCGCCGCGGCGGTCGGCGCGCAGCCACGCCGCCGCGGCCGCGCGACCGGCGCGCACGAGGTCGGGGGTGCGGGTGACGTCGCGCGGGCCGCGCGGCAGGGCGGGCAGCAGCCCGGCCGCCCACGCGTCGGCCACGTGCGGCAGCACGCTGACGCGGGGGTCGTCCAGGCCCGGCAGCGTGCTCGCGCGGTTGGCCGCCGCGCGCGCCACCGTGAAGGCGCGCAGCACCACGTCGAGCGCGCCCCGGCTCGACTCCACGGGCGCGACGTACGCGGGCGTGCCCACGGGCACCGGCAGGCCGCAGCCGTCGCCGCGCAGGCCGGGCAGCGCGGCGCACGCGCCGCCGACGGCGGTGACGGGCGCGAGCCCGCAGTCGAGGACGAGCACGCGGTCGTCCGGCCCGGCGGCCGCGAGCGCGGGGGCCAGCGGCACGCCGGCGAGCACGCCGCCGTCGACGTGCGCGTGGCCGTCCGGCAGCACCACCGGCGGGAAGAGCCCGGGCAGCGCGCAGCTCGCCGCGAGCACGTCGGCGACCGGCCCGGTGGCGTGGTGCACGGCGTCGGCGCAGTCGAGGCAGGTGGTCGTCACCGTCAGCGGCACGCCGAGCTCGGACAGGTCGTGCGCCGGCACCTGGGCGGCCACGAGCGCCCGCAGCGGCCGGGCGTCGAGGATGCCGTCGCTGCGCCCGGCGACGGCGGCCGCGAGCCCGGTGAGCCGGGCGCGCCACGGCGGCACGAGCACGCCGTGCGTGCCCGGGTCGGCCCACCAGGCGGCGAGGTCGGCGGCCCGCGCGGCGGTCGGCCGCGCGGCGAGGAAGGCGGCGTTGAGGGCGCCGGCCGAGCAGCCGTGCAGCGCGTCGGGCAGCACGCCGCCCTCGGCCAGGCCGAGCAGGGCGCCCGCCTGGTAGGCGCCCAGCGCGCCGCCGCCGCCGAGGACGACGTGGGTGCGTGGCACGAGCTCTCCTGCTGCCGGGGGTCGACCAGTGTCGCGCACCGGCTCGCCGCGCGCAGCCGAGTGCGGTCGGCGATGCTCGCGGCGTGCGCCCCGAGCCCCTGACCCCGACCACGCCCCGCCCGGTGCGGCGCCCGGTCATGACGCAGCAGTGGCGCGACGTGACGATGCTGCACTGGCCGGTCGACCCCCGCGCCGTCGCGCCGCTGCTGCCGGTCGGCACCGTGCCCGACCTGCACGACGGCAGCACCTGGGTCGGCCTGGTGCCCTTCGTCATGGACGAGGTGCGCCTGCTCGGCACGCCGCCGCTGCCGCACGTCTCCCGCTTCCCCGAGACGAACGTGCGCCTCTACGCCGTCGACGCCCGCGGCCGCCGCGGCGTCGTGTTCCGCTCGCTCGAGGCCTCGCGGCTGCTGCCGGTGGCGGCCGCGCGCGTCGGCTACCGCCTGCCGTACACCTGGGCGCGGATGCGCGCCGACCGCGACGGCGACGTCCGCACGTACGCGACGTCGCGGCGCTGGCCCGGCCCGCGCGGCGCCGGCGGCACCGTGCGCGTGCGGGTCGGCGAGGCGTACGCCGCCGACCCGCTCAGCCGCTTCCTCACCGAGCGCTGGGGGCTGTTCTCCACCTGGTACGGGCGCACGGCGCACGCGCCGGTCGACCACCCCGCGTGGCCGCTGCACCGCGCCGAGGTGCTGCAGCTCGACGACGACCTCGTGGCCGCCGCCGGGCTCGACGTGCAGGGGCCGCCGCACGCGCTGCACTCGCCCGGCGTGCCGGTGCGCATCGGGGTGCCGCGCGCGCTCTAGACACCGGTGCCGCGGGGTAGGGCCGACTCGTGCTGCTCGCCCTGCTGACCCGCCGCTTCCGCTCCTGGGTGCTCCTCACCCTCGCCCTGCCGCTGCTCGGCCGCGTGCTGCAGGCGCTCGGCGTCCGCGTGCAGGGGCGCAGCCCGCGGGTCGGCGGCGCGCTCACCACCGCGGGCGGCTACGCCCGGGGGCCGGGCCGGCGCCGGCGCGCCGAGCGGTGACGCCCGGCGGCGACGACGCCCAGTCCGTCGACCTGGAGCTGGTGGAGACCGCTCCGGCGACGGCACGGCGGGTCGCCGAGGAGGCGGTCGCCCACTGGTCGCTCGACGTCGACCTCGACGTGCTGCGCCTGCTCGTGAGCGAGGTCGTCACCAACGCCGTGCGCTACGCGCGCGACGGCGGGCACCTGCGCCTCGTGCTCCGGCGCGCGCCCGGCGTGCTGCGGGTCGAGGTGCACGACGGCAGCGCGCTGCTGCCGATGGTGCGCGAGGCGCAGGACGACGAGGAGGGCGGCCGCGGGACCGCGCTCATGGCGGCGCTCGCCGCGCGCTGGGACGCCGAGGCGCACGCCGACGGCGGCAAGGCCGTCTGGTTCGAGGTGCCGAGCGGGTGAGCGGCGGCCCGGACGCCGACCGCGAGGGGCTGCTGCGCGACTACCGGCGGCTCGTCGACGTCGCGCTGCCCGCCGCGGCCCGCGAGGGGCGGTGGGTCGTGCGCCACGACCACTGCTTCGGCCGCATCCTGCTCGACCACGCGGTCGGCGCGCGCTGGTACGACGTGCTCGAGCGCGGCCGGGTGCCGGCCTACCGGCAGCTCGACGACGCGCAGCTCGCCGGCGCCGTCGCGATGGCGCGCGAGGTGCTGGCGCGCGGCGACGACCTGCTGGTCGCGCTCGACGCGCAGAGCCTCGCGTGGCGCGGCAAGGCGCCGAAGCGCCGGCCGGCGGCTAGCCCTGCCGCGACAGCGGCTCCAGGCCGTTCGCCTGGCGCACCACGTCCACGATCGAGCCCATGATCTCGGTGAGCTCGAAGTCCTTGGGCGTGTAGACCGCGGCGACGCCCTGCTCCTTGAGCCGGCGCGCGTCGCCCTCGGGGATGATGCCGCCGACGACCACCGGCACGTCGCCGACGCCCGCCTCGCGCAGCCCCTCGAGCACCTTGGGCACGGCCTCCATGTGCGACCCGGACAGGATCGACAGGCCGATGACGTGCACGTCCTCCTCGACCGCCGCGGCGACGATCTGCGCCGACGTCAGGCGGATGCCCTGGTAGACGACCTCGAAGCCGCAGTCGCGCGCGCGCACCGCGATCTGCTCCGCGCCGTTGCTGTGGCCGTCGAGCCCGGGCTTGCCGACGAGCAGCCGCAGCCGCACGCCGAGCTCCTCGCCGGTCTGCTTCACGGCCTCGCGGACCGCGGCGATCGCCTCGCCGGCGGGCCCGTGCGCCCCGGCGCCCGAGACGCCGGTGGGCGCGCGGTACTCGCCGAAGACCTCGCGCAGCGCGCCGGCCCACTCGCCGGTCGTCACGCCCGCGCGGGCGCAGTCGAGCGTGGCGGCCATGAGGTTGACGTCGGTCTTGGCGGCGTCGCGCAGCGCGCGCAGCGCCTCGTCCGCGCGGTCGGCGTCGCGCTCGGCGCGCCAGCGCTGCACGGCCTCGACCGCGGCCTGCTCGACGGCGGCGTCGACCACCATGATCGAGCCCTCGACGTCGGCGGTGAGCGGGTTGGGCGCGGTCGTGGTGAAGCGGTTGACGCCGACGACGACCTCCTCGCCGGTCTCGATCTTGCGGCGCCGCTCGGCGTGCGAGGCGACGAGCGCGCTCTTCATGTAGCCGCTCTCGACCGCCGCGACCGCGCCGCCCATGGCCTGCACGCGGTCGACCTCCTCGGTCACCTGGCGCACGAGGTCGGCGACGATGCCCTCGACCACGACGGAGCCGGTGAACAGGTCGTCGTGCTCGAGCAGGTCGGTCTCGTAGGCGAGCACCTGCTGCAGGCGCAGCGACCACTGCTGGTCCCACGGCCGCGGCAGGCCGAGCGCCTCGTTCCACGCCGGCAGCTGCACCGCGCGGGCGCGGGCGTCCTTCGACAGGGTCACGGCGAGCATCTCGAGCACGATGCGCTGCACGTTGTTCTCGGGCTGGGCCTCGGTGAGGCCGAGCGAGTTGACCTGCACGCCGTAGCGGAAGCGGCGGTGCTTGGGGTCCTGCACGCCGTAGCGGTCCTGCAGCAGTTGGTCCCACAGCTGCGTGAAGGCGCGCATCTTGCACATCTCCTCGACGAAGCGCACGCCGGCGTTCACGAAGAACGAGATGCGGGCGCAGACCTCGCCGAAGCGCTCCTCGGGCACCTGCCCGGACGCCTTCACCGCGTCGAGCACGGCGATGGCCGTGCACAGCGCGTACGAGATCTCCTGCACGGGCGTGGCCCCGGCCTCCTGCAGGTGGTAGCTGCAGATGTTGATCGGGTTCCACTTCGGGATCTCGGTGACGGTGTACGCCACCATGTCGGTGATCAGCCGCAGCGACGGCCCGGGCGGGAAGACGTACGTCCCGCGCGAGAGGTACTCCTTGATGATGTCGTTCTGGGTCGTGCCCGAGAGCGCCTTCGCCTCGACGCCCTGCTCCTCGGCCGCCACCTGGTAGAGCGCGAGCAGCCACATGGCCGTCGCGTTGATGGTCATCGAGGTGTTCATGTCGCCGAGCGGGATCTGGTCGAACAGCGTGCGCATGTCGCCGAGGTGCACGACGGGCACGCCGACCTTGCCGACCTCGCCGCGGGCGAGCTCGTCGTCGGGGTCGTAGCCGGTCTGCGTCGGCAGGTCGAAGGCGACCGACAGGCCGGTCTGGCCCTTGGCCAGGTTGCCGCGGTAGAGCTCGTTGCTGGCCTGCGCGCTGGAGTGGCCGGCGTAGGTGCGCATCACCCACGGCTTGTCCTTCTTGCGCGCGGGCGCGGGCGGCGCTGCCGCGGGGGCGCTCTCGGCGCCGGGGACCTCACTGCCGTACTGCTGCACCTGCTCGGTCATGGGGGGATCGTAGGCCTGTGGCCCCGGTCACCCCGGGCTCACCCGAGCAGGTCGCGGGCCTGCACGCGCGCGAGGCCCGTGCCGTCGCCGAGCTCGACGCGCTCCTGCGGGTGCTGCCACCAGAAGCGCAGCGCGTGCCAGAGCTGCGCGTGCTCGCCGCGCAGGTTGGTCATGCCGATGCTCGCGGCGACGTGCTGCCCGGTGCGCGCGGTGAGGGCCTTGACGCGCTCCGGGATGCCGTCGACGCGGTCGAGGTCGGCGTGCACCACGACGAACGCCTGCCCGCGCGTGCGCAGCAGGTGCGGCGGCACCCGCAGGTGGAGCGTCTCGGCACGGACGTCGGTCACGGCGTCCCAGGGCACGGTGACGACTCGCCGCCCCTGGTGGACGACGACCGCCTCCGGCGTGAGGACGACGCCGAGCCGGCGGTCCTTCGCCCCCCGGACCCAGCCCACCGGCACGGACAGCAGCACGAGGGCGAACGCCGACAGCACGACGCCCAGCACCGCGGTGCCGGCGCGCGAGCCGCCGTCGGCGGGTCCGAGGACGAGCGCGGCCAGCCCGAGGGCGAGCAGCA
>CANKBT010000225.1 GCA_947479995.1 Frankiaceae bacterium
GCGGCGACGAGCAGCACCGCCGTCGCGATGCCGGTGAGCGCGAGCGCGACGGCGCCGTACCGCGTGGAGCGCACGTCGAAGTCCTGCGCCGGCCCGAGCGGCGCGCCGGTGCGGTCGAGCAGCTGCGCCTGCACCCGGAAGCGGCCGGCGGTGAGCGTCGTGACCTCCACGCTGTACGGCACCTGGCTGCCCGCGGGCACCTCGAGCAGCACCGGCGGGCCGACCTGCAGGCGCGGGTGGTCGAGCTCGACCTGCACGGTGACGGCCTCGGGCAGCGTGTTGGTGATCGTGTAGTCGAGCCGGCTGCTGCGGCTGGTCAGCGTCACCGGCTGGGTCGACAGCGCGATCGCGCCGAACAGCCCCTCGACCGAGTCCTCGAGCAGGCCGGTCATGCGGGCGCCGGGGGTCGGGGCCTCGCGCCAGGCCGAGCTCACCGTGCGGAGCAGCGCCCGGCCGTATCGGGCGCGCAGCGCGGTGGCGCCCGGGGTGCCGCCGGCGAGCACCGCGTCGGTGAACTGCCGCAGGGCGGCGCGGACGTCGGCGACCCGGTCGACCGCCGCGGTGTCGAGCGGGTCGGCGGCCGGCGGCAGGTCGAGCGGCGCGGCCAGGGCGTCGACGGCCGTGTCGCGCACCAGCGTGCCGTCGCGGGGCGGGTCGTAGGACGGCACGGCCGCGCCGGGGCAGCGCTCGGCGTCGGCGGCCACCTGGGCGAGCGCGACCGCGCAGGTCCAGGGCGTGCGGCCGGTGTCGCGGACGGCCTGGCCGAGCACCGCGGGGTCGAGGTCGCCGCGCCGCGGCGGCACGACGAGCACGGTGCGCCCGCGGCTCGGCAGCTCGGCGGCGAGCATCGCCGTCTCGACGAGGAAGCGCTGCGCGGCCAGGCGCGGCCCCTGGTCGACCGGCGCCTCGAGCAGGGAGGACAGGCCGTCGTCGAGCACCAGGCCGGTGAGCGGGCCCGACGCCGCCGTCGCCGGCAGCGCCGCGCGGGCGCCCGGGGTGGCGGTGAGGCCGTCGTCGACGGGCACGAGCGCGGTCGGGTCGAGCACCACCGCCCGGGTCTCGGGGGTGGCGAGGGCCTCGAGCGCCGCGTCGGTCACCGGGCCGGGCGGCGGCAGCACGACCGTCTCGACCGGCTCGACGCCGAGCGCCTCGCGGGCGACCACCCGGCCGGAGTCGCGCGCGGCGGCCACCTCGGCCGTCAGCCCGGCGCCGCTGCGCGTCAGCGCGACGACGTCGACGTCGGCGAAGGGCAGCGCCAGCAGGTCGCCGGCCGTCACCGCGTCGCGCAGCGAGGCCAGGAACGCGGTCGCCTCCTGCTGGCCCTCGCCGGGCCGGGTCTGCCCGCCGCCGTCGGCGACGGCGTAGTCGCCGGTCATCGCCTCGGCGGTCGCCAGCAGGTCGGGGTCGACGGCCCACGTGACGGGCACGGCCGCGCAGGTGCGGTCGGGCGCCGGCGGGGCGCCGGCCGGCGGCGGGGCCTCCCCCTCGGGGGCCGCGGGCGCGGGGTCGCACTCGCCGCGCTCGCCGGCGCGCCCGCCCGCCAGCGCCCGGCCGAGCCGGCCGTCGCCGTCGAGCGAGGCGGCGAGGTCGTCGTCGAGGAAGCGGCCGGACGCGTCGACCCGCGGCTGGTCGGCCAGCGGCACCACCCAGGCGACGCGCAGCGGGTCGAGGTCCTCCGTCGCGGCGAACCACGGCACGTACGTCCGCGCGTCGCCGAGCACCTGGCCGCCGCGCTCGCGCACACGCAGCTGCAGCGGGTAGACGCCGTCGGCGCCGAGCTGCAGGGCGCGCACGGTCGTGCGCAGGTCGACCGGCGCGCTCGCGCCCGGCGCCAGCTCGGCGGCGACCTCCACCGGCGCGCCGCGGGTGCGGTAGGCCAGCTCGCTCGTGTCGGCCACCCGCAGGGCGCCGCGGCTGGCGATGCGGGTGCCGACCCGCACCTCGACGACGACGTCCTCGAGCACCTCGTCGCCGTCGTTGACCACCCGCCCGAGCACCTGCAGCGGCGAGGCGGCGGTGAGCACCCGGGGGCGCAGGTCCTCCACGAGCAGCGAGGCCGACCCGTCGCCCTCCTGCGCCCGCGCGACCGGGCCGGGGACCAGCGGCGCGGTGAGCAGCGCCGCGACGAGCAGCGCGGCCGCCCGCCTCACGCCGGCCGCGCGAGCAGCTCGGGCACCCGCTCCAGCAGGCGGCGCTCGTCGGCGTAGGCCAGCCGCGCCGCCACCTCCGGCAGCGGCACCCAGGCCACCTCGCTGACCTCGACGTCGGCGTCGGACAGCTCCAGCCCGCCGACGGGGTCGGCCGCGAGCAGCAGGTAGTGGTGCACCGTCTTGTGCACCCGCCGGCCCTCGGCGACGAACCAGAAGTCGATGGTGCCGAGCTTGCCGCGCACCGCGCCGAGGATGCCGGTCTCCTCGTGCACCTCGCGCACGGCCGCCTGCACCTCGGTCTCGCCGGCCTCCAGGTGGCCCTTGGGCAGCGACCACAGCAGCCGCCCGCGCCGGTCGAGCCGGCCGATCAGCGCGCCGCGCGCGGTCGGCCCCGGGTGGTCGAGCACCAGGCCCCCGGCGCTGGTCTCGTCGACGCGCCGCATCGCCCGCCCGCGGACCGGCGGCGACGAGGGAGGCACGCGGCCGATCGTACGGGGGTGCGGGCCTCACTAGCCTGGGTCGCGTGACTCCCGGCAGCGCTGCTCCGCCCGTCGGCGGCGGCCGCGACCCCGTGGTCCTGCAGGCGCACGCCGTCCAGGCGCTGCGCCGCCTGGAGCCGGTGCTGGCGCCGCTCGGCGCCCGGTTCGCCGCGGCCGGCCGCACCCTGCACCTCGTCGGCGGCCCGGTGCGCGACGCCCTGCTCGGGCGGGCGCTCGACGACCTCGACCTCACGACCGACGCCCGGCCCGAGGAGGTGCTGCGGCTCGTCGAGGGCTACGCCGAGACGACCTGGGAGACCGGCATCGCCTTCGGCACCGTCGGCCTGCAGCACCGCGGCATGCGCGTGGAGATCACGACCTGGCGCGCCGACTCCTACGACCGGGTCTCGCGCAACCCGGTCGTCACGTACGGCGACTCGCTCGTCGACGACCTGGTGCGCCGCGACTTCACCGTCAACGCGATGGCCGTCGCCGTGCCCGACTGGGCGGCCCCCGGCGCGTTCGTCGACCCGTACGGCGGGCTCGACGACCTCGCCGCGGGCGTGCTGCGCACCCCGGGCACGCCGCAGGACTCCTTCGGCGACGACCCGCTGCGCATGCTGCGCGCCGCCCGCTTCGCCTCGCAGCTGGGCCTGCGCGTCGCCCCCGAGGTGGTCGCGGCGATGACCGCGATGAGCGGCTCGATGGCCATGATCACGCGCGAGCGGGTCAAGGAGGAGCTGGCCAAGCTGCTCGTCGGCGCCCACCCGCGCGCGGGCCTCGCGCTGCTCGTCGAGACCGGCGTCGCCGACGACGTGCTGCCCGAGCTGCCCGCGCTGCGGCTCGAGATCGACGAGCACCACCAGCACAAGGACGTCTACGAGCACACCCTGCAGGTGCTCGAGCGGGCCGTCCGCCTCGAGCAGGACGGCCCCGACCTCGTGCTGCGCCTCGCCGCGCTGCTGCACGACATCGGCAAGCCGCGCACCCGCCGGCACGAGCCGGGCGGCGGCGTCTCCTTCCACCACCACGAGGTGGTCGGGGCGCAGATGGCCCGCAAGCGGCTCAAGGCGCTGACCTTCGGCAAGGACGTCGTTGACGCCGTCGTGCTGCTCACCGAGCTGCACCTGCGCTTCCACGGCTACGGCCAGCCCGGCCGCTCGGCCTGGACCGACAGCGCCGTCCGCCGCTACGTCACCGACGCCGGCGACCAGCTCGAGCGCCTGCACAAGCTCGTCCGCTCGGACTGCACCACCCGCAACCGCCGCAAGGCCGCGGCCCTGTCCGCCGCGTACGACGACCTCGAGGAGCGCATCGCCCGCCTGCGCGAGCAGGAGGAGCTCGACCGCATCCGCCCCGACCTGTCGGGCGAGCAGGTCATGGCCCTGCTCGGCGTCGGCCCCTCCCGCACGGTCGGCCTGGCGCTCAAGCACCTGCTGGCCCTGCGCATGGAGCACGGCCCCCTCGGCCAGGACCGCGCCGAGGCCGAGCTCCGCGCCTGGGCCGCCGCCCAGGGCCTCGAGCTCCCCTAGCCCCGCCCGCGCGGCCCCGCCCGAGCGGCCCGCGTGCTGCGTGATCAAGCAACCGTGCTGCTGTCCGTGCGCCGAGACCGCAGCACTGCTGCATGATCACCAGCACGTACGCCGCCGCCGAGCCGCCGGGAGCGCAACGGGCCCCCGCGCTCCGTGATCAAGCAACGGTGCTGCTGGTTCGGCGCCGAGACCGCAGCACTGCTGCATGATCACCGGCCCGTGCGCCGCTGGCGAGCGCGCCGCTGCTGTGCCACCCCGCGCCCGTACGCCGCGCCGCGGACCCCTGGCGCGGGCGGGCGCTCCCGGGCGCGTGCGCCGGGCGGCCTAGTCACATCGGGCCATGGAACAGCCCGGACGCTCCGGACATCATGGACGCGTGGTCCTGCCCGGCTTCGACGTGCGCTCGCTGGCGGGCGTCGGCGTGCTCGTCGCCGCGCTCGGGCTCTGCGGCGCCACCCTGGTCGACGGCAGCGACGACGTCGCCGGCGCCGACACCGTGGTCGCCGCGGCGACCGGCGCGGTCGAGGTGGTGCAGGACGGCGCCGTGCGCGCGCTCGGGGTCGACGAGGTCGTGCCGCCGGGCGCGCAGGTGCGCACCGGCCCGGGCTCCTCGGCGGTGCTGGAGACCGAGGGCCGCACGGTCGAGCTCGGCCAGGCGACCACCGTCACCGTCGTCGACGGCGCCCGGCAGGTGCTCGACGCCGGCCTGGTGCTCGTCGACTCGACCGCCGGCCCGGGCGTCGAGGTCGGCTCGGAGATGGCCGGCGTCCGCACCGGCGACGACGCGGTGGTGCGCCTCGAGCGGGCGCAGGCCCTGCGCGTGGCGGCCTACCGCGGCGAGCCCGCCGTCACGGCCACCGGGCGCCGCGCCGCCGACGAGGTGCCGGGCCTGCACCAGGTGCTCGTGCCGCTCGGCGGCGCCCCGGGCGCGGTGACGCCGCTGCGCCTGACCCCCGGCGACAGCTGGGAGCGCCGCCCGCAGGTGGCCGGCGCCGTCGTCGCCGCCGACGCCGTGCTCACCCAGCTGGCCACCGGCCTCGACCTGTCGGGCACCGCCGACGCCGCCGCCTCGGCGGTCGCCCCCGCCCTGCGCGCCGAGGCGCCGCGGGTGCCGGGCGCGCCGGCCAGCGAGGAGGCCCTCGGCTACGCCGTCGCGGTCGCCGCGCAGGCGCCCGGCGACGAGGTCGCGCGCTACCGCGAGGTCCGCACCGGCCGCGACAGCGGCGGCTCGTGGGGCGTCGTCGCCGCGCTGGTCACCGCCGACACCGGCCCGGTCGGCAGCGCGCTGTCGGGCCTGCTGCCCGCGGCCGGCGCCGCCGCACCGGTGACCGACCCGGGTGCGGCCGTCGACCTGCTCGGCGAGCTCCTCGGCACCACCTCGCCGCCGGCCCCGGCCGCGGGCGGGCCGGCCGCGCC
>CANKBT010000226.1 GCA_947479995.1 Frankiaceae bacterium
CCCGCCCGGGCGCACCTGCGCCGAGGCGGCGTGCACGGCGAGCGGGGACGACAGCAGGTCCTCGGGGTAGGCGGTGAGCAGGCCGCTGGTGCTCTCGTCCGGCACGTCGCTGCCCTCGAGCGCGCCGCAGGACGACCGCAGGACGACCTCGGACCAGCCGGTGCGCCCGCGCCCGGCGTCGTCGTCGTACACGACCGAGGAGCGCGGCCGGTCGGGCGAGGTGAACGCGCACTCCAGCCGGGCGGTGAGCAGCCCGGCCTGCCCGGGGCGCTGGGCGCCGCGGGCGTCGGCGAGCCGCAGCGCGCTGGGCGCGCCGTCGACCTCGAGGCGCAGGGCGGGCAGCACGGCGGCGCAGGCGTCCTGGGCGTGCGCGGTGAGCTCGGCGTCGTCGAGGCGGCCGTCGCCGTCGGCGTCGACGCCGCGGCTCGGCTGCGCCAGCTGCAGGGTCGGCACCTCGGCGAGGTCGACGACGTGCAGCACGCGCACGCCGCTGGCCACCACCTCGACGAGGTCGGCGGTGCTGGTCGTGAAGTTGCCGAGCGGGTGCGCCGACGCGGGAGCGCCGGTGCCGACGACCAGGGCCGCGGCCGCCCCGACGACCGCGAGCAGGCGGTGCGCGCGCCTCACGGCAGGGTCGCGAGCACGTCGCGCGCCTCCCGGGCCAGCAGCGGCGGCAGCGCGGGTGCCAGCGCCACGGCCTCGGTGAGGTGCGCGCGGGCGGCCGCCGGGTCGCCGGCCGCCGCCTCGACGAGGCCGACCCGGGCGAGCAGGGCGGGGGAGCGGGTGCCGAGGCGCAGCACCTGGCGCGCGACCGGCAGGGCCTCGGCGGGGCGGCCCGCCGCGCGCAGCGCCCAGGCGTAGGCGTCCTGCACGAGCAGCGCGTCCGGCCGGGCGTCGTACGCCTGGCGGGCGAGGCGCACGGCGGTCTCCGGGTCGCCGTGGTCGGCCTCGAACAGCGCGAGCTCGGAGTCGACGTCGGCGCCCTCGGCGGCGAAGGCCTGCTGCAGCGCCCGCACGACGGCGTACTGCTCCTCGGCCAGGTCGGGGCGGCCGGAGACCTCGAGCAGCTCGCCGAGCTCGGTGAGCGACGCCGGCTGCGGGGAGGTGGCGACGACGCGCCGCAGCGCCTCGACGGCGCCGTCGAGGTCGCCCTCGGCGGCCTGCACGCGCGCGAGCCCGGCCTGCGGGGGCAGGGAGGAGGGGTCGGCGGCCAGCGCGTCGGCGTAGGCCGCGCGGGCGTCGGCGACCCGGCCCTGCCCGAGCGCCAGCTCGCCGAGGTAGTGGCTGGCGAAGGCCCGGTCGCCCGGCGCGGTCGCGCCGTCGCGCGCCTCCTCGAGGGCCAGCCGGGCGCGCTCGAGGTCGCCGCGCAGCTCGAAGGCGTACGACAGGCGGGCGTAGGCGTCGGGGGCCGGGCGCAGCTCGAGCATGCGCTGGGCGGCCGCGAGCGCCTCGTCGTAGCGGCCCAGCTCGGTGAGCGCGTCGGCGCGCACGCCGTGCGTCGTCGGGCTGAAGGCGTTGACCGCGAGCGCGCGGTCGGTGAGTGCCAGGGCGTCGGCGAAGCGGTGGCGCGCCGCGGCGAGCGCCGCCTGCCCGGTGAGCGCGGCGTCGTTGTCGTCGGGCCGCAGCTCCAGGGAGCGGGCGAGGGCCTGCTCGGCGCGGCCGTACCAGGAGGGGTCGGCGGTGCGCCGGGCCTCGTCGACGTACGCGAGGCCCAGCGCGGACCAGCGGGCCGGGTCGAGCGGGGCCCGCTCGGCGGCCTGCTGCAGCCCGGTCAGCGCGTCGACCGGCGCGCTCGCGGCCGGGCGCGGCGCGGCCGGGCCGGACGAGCCGCCGGGGGAGCCGACCGCGGCGCCGACCGCGAGCAGCCCGGCGGCCAGGCCGAGGACCGCGGCGCCGCTCACGGCGAGCCGGGCGGAGCGGTGCACGTGCCCTCCTCGGACGTCGGCGGGGGCCTGCACCGTGCCACGGCACGGCCTCCCCGGTGGGCGTTCGCACGCCGGGCCCGATCGGTTGCGAACCGGGACGGGTCGGCGCGCGAACGGTGATCGCCAGGGGTGCGCCGCGGCGGCCTCCGGTCTGCACGGAACGGCACGACGACGTCCCGTCACCACTCCCGAGGAGAGACATGGCCCGACCTCCCCGCACGACCCGCCGACAGCGGGTGACCGCCGCCGTCACGGCGACCGTCACCGTCGCCGGCGGCGCGGCGCTCCTGGCGCCCAGCACCAGCTCGGCGTCGAGCCACCGCGAGGCCCCGTACATCCAGGGCGACCCCGCGGTGGACAACACCGACACCTACGCGTTCGTCAGCCCGGACAAGCCCGACACGGTCACCTTCGTCGCCAACTGGGCGCCGTTCTCGGAGCCGGCCGGCGGCCCGAACTTCTTCCCGTGGGACACCAGCGCGGCGTACGACATCAACGTCGACAACAACGGCGACGCGCGCCCCGACCTGGTGTTCCGCTACACGTTCAAGGACGTCGACCGGCGCGGCGCGCAGGAGCGCGGCACGGTCGACGGCACCTTCCTCTACAACGACGGCCCGGTCACGAGCCTGACCGACGAGAACCTGCTGTTCCGGCAGACCTACGACCTCACGGTCCTGCGCCCGGGCCTGACGCCGCGCCGCCTGCTCGCCGGGGCGCCCGTCGCGCCGAGCAACGTCGGCGAGGCCTCCATCCCGGACTACGCCGCGCTCCGCCAGCAGGCGGTCCGCCGCGCCCTCGGGGGCCAGAGCTACGTCGGGCAGGCCGACGACGCGTTCTTCCTCGACCTGCGCATCTTCGACCTGCTGTACGGCGGCGACCTGTCCGAGCGGGGTGCCGACACCCTGAGCGGCTACAACGTCAACAGCATCGCGCTGCAGGTGCCCAAGGCCGAGCTGGCCGCCGGGCGCGACGTCGGCGCGAACCCGGTCATCGGCGTCTGGTCGACGACCTCGCGGCTGCAGAACCGGCAGCTGCTCGGCACCAACGCGGGCCCGGCCACGTCGGCGACCGACAGCAGCGACGCCGCGAACCAGAGCGGCAGCTACGTCCAGGTCTCGCGCCTGGGCAACCCGCTCGTCAACGAGGCCGTCGTGCCGGCGCAGCTGAAGGACTTCTTCAACCGCTCCACGCCCGACCGCGACGCGCAGTTCCTCGGCAAGGTCACCGACCCGGAGATCCCCCAGCTCGTCGAGGGCATCTACGGCGTGCCGAACCCGAACCGCACCGAGGCCGGCGCGGGCCGTCCCGACCTGGTCGCGGCGTTCCTCACCGGCATCTCGCGCAACAACGCCTCCGGCGCCGGCGCCGGCGGTGCCGCGGAGGGCTCGCCCGACGTCGACCTCAACTCGCTCGACCTCAACGCGGTGAGCCCGAACGCCGCGCCGGCGGAGTACCTGCGCCTCAACATGGCGATCGCCCCCACGGCCTCGCCGAACCGCCTCGGGGTCATCGGCGGCGACGTCGCCGGCTTCCCGAACGGCCGTCGCCTCGGCGACGACGTCGTCGACATCGCCCTGCAGGTGCTCGAGGGCATCCTGCTGACGTCGGACCCGGCGCAGCAGAAGGTCATCGGCGACACCTTCGTGGACCAGGTCGACGTGAACGACAAGGCGTTCCTGCCGACCTTCCCGTACGTCGCGGACCCGCACTCGGGCTCCGACCCGCGTCCGGGGACCGTCCGCTAGGCACGCCCGCAGTCCCCGCACCACCTGCACCACCTGCACCACCTGCACCATCTGCACGACCCGGGGCGGCTCCGCGCACGCGCGGGGCCGCCCCGGCCCTGTCACCCGCGTCCCGCCGACGCCCCCGTCCCGCCGACCGTCCGGAGCCCCGTTGCGCCGCCTCGCCGCCGCCCCGCTCGTGCTCGTGCTCGCGCTCGCCCCCGGCTGCTCCGGCGGCGGGGACGACGAGCCCGCCGCACCGCGCGCCGCCGACTTCGCCGAGGGCGCCTGCCGCGACGCGGCCCCGGCCGTGCTGGACGCCGGCCGGCTGGTCCGCGGCGTCGACGGGGACGCGCCCTCGCCCGAGGACCGCGAGGGCCTGCGCGCGGCGCAGGACGGCGTCGTCGCCGCGCTGCCGCAGGCGCCGGCGGAGCTCGCCCCGCCGCTGCAGGACCTCGTCGCGAGCCTCGGCTTCGCGCGGGTGCAGCTCGACACCGGGCGGCTCACCGGCGAGGTGCGCGACCGGGTGCTGACGGCGTACGACGCGGTCGTGCGCACCTGCACGGAGCAGGGCTGACGCCCCGCTAGCGTGGCGCGGCCCTCGCCGACCGCGCACCCGTCAGGAGCCCCGCCGTGCCCGCTCGCCCCGGCCCGACGACCCGCTGGCGCTGCGCGCTGTGCGGCAACCTCACGCGCTTCGACGTGACGACCACCGCGCGCAGCAAGGACTACGTGCACGTCGACCTGTCGGGCGAGCAGGTCGTCGAGGAGCACGCCGTGCTCGACGAGGTCGTCGAGCACGTCGCCTGCCGCTGGTGCGGCGCCGTCGACCAGGTCGAGCTGGTCCCGCGCCCGGCCGCGGAGGCCGGCGGCGCGGGCTGACCGGGCGCCCGGCGCGGGAGGTCTGTCGGAGGGCCCTGCTTCGGTCTGCAGCAGCCGGCGAGGGCCGGTCCTTCCCCTGGAGGCTGCTGTGCTCATCGACTGCGACACCTGCGCCGTGCGCGACCTGTCCTGCGACGACTGCGTCGTGACCGTGCTGCTCGGCCTGCCCGGGGCGGTGGAGGTCGACCGCGGCGAGCAGCGGGCCCTCGACGTGCTCGCCGACGGCGGCCTCGTGCCCCGGCTGCGCATGGTGCCGCTCGGCCCGCCCGACCGGCGCTCCGCCGCGTCCTAGGCGGTCGGCCGGCGCCCGCCGCCGGGGGGCGGCCGCTTGTGGTCCGCCCAGGTCAGGGGGCAGGATGCGGGCTCCGCCCGACCGCCGAGCACGAAGGACCCCTGGTGCGCGAGCTGCACGTCGTCGCCCTGTCCGAGGACGGCCGGTCGGTCGTCCTCGCGACCTCCCGCGACGCCGCGAGCGGGGGCTTCCGGGTCGCGATCGACGAGCGCCTCGCCGCCGCCGTGCGCGGCGACCTGGCCCGTCCGGGCGAGCAGCAGCCGCGCGACAGCGCGCTGACGCCCAAGGAGATCCAGGCCCGGCTGCGCGCCGGCGAGTCGCCCGAGCAGATCGCGCGGGCCGCGGGCGTCGCGGTCGCGCGGGTCGAGCGCTTCAGCGGGCCGGTGCTGTCCGAGCGCTCCCGCACCGTCGACAGCGCCCGCGCCGCGGTGCTCGTGCGCGGCCGCCGCGGCCCCTCGGCCGTGCCGCTCGGCGCGGCGGTCGACGAGCAGCTCGCGCAGACGCCCTCGCTGCGCGAGGAGTCGGTGCTGTGGAGCGCGGTGCGCCAGGAGGACGGGCTGTGGCTCGTCGAGGTGCGCTGGGTCGCCCGCGGGCGGGCCAAGCACGCGCGCTGGCGGTGGGACCCGACGGCCCGCGTGCTCGCCGCCGCCGACGCCGCCTCGGCCGACCTCGGGCACCTCGAGGCGGTGCCCAAGCGCCCCGCCGTGCGGCTGCCCCCGGTCGTCGTCGACGCGCCGACCCCCGAGCTC
>CANKBT010000227.1 GCA_947479995.1 Frankiaceae bacterium
AGGCCGACGCTCCGGCCGCCAGCGTCCCGGCGCAGTCGTCGCCGCCCGCGGACGGCACGCCCCCGTCGTCCGGCAGCGCCCCGGGCGGCGAGGCGACCACGCCGCCGGCCAAGTCCCCCGCCAAGTCCCCGGCCAAGGCCGCCGGCAAGACGCCGGCCAAGGCCGCCGCCACGGCGCCCGCCAAGGCCGCTGCCACGGCCCCGGCCAAGGCCCCGGCCAAGGCCCCGGCCAAGGCCCCCGCCGCCGCGCCGGCCACGCCCGCGCCGTCCACCCCCGCCAAGGCGACGTCCGCGGCGAAGGCCCCGGGCGCCCGCGCCAGCGCCCGCCCCGCGGGTGCCCCCGCGGCCGAGGCGGCGGCCGAGCCCGCCGCCGAGGAGCCTGCACCCGCCGCGGCCACGATCCCCGCCCCGCGCTCCGCCACCGCGGCCACCCCGAAGGCCACTCCGAAGGCAACGCCGAAGGCCACGCCGAAGGTCGGTGCGGCGGTCGACCCGGCCGACGCCTGGACCGACGCCGAGCTGGCCGAGGTGCGCGCCGAGCTGGAGGAGCAGGCCAAGGACCTGCGCGGCGAGATCGACGACGCCGAGACCCAGAGCCAGGCGCTGCAGCGCGACAGCAGCGGCGAGGGCTCCGGCGACGAGGCCGACGCCGGCACCAAGACCTTCGAGCGCGAGCACGAGATGTCGCTGGCCAACAACAGCCGCGACCTCCTGCAGCAGGTCGAGCGGGCCCTGGCCCGCCTCGACGCCGGCACCTACGGCTACTGCGAGCGCTGCGGCGACCCGATCCCCAAGGCCCGCCTGCAGGCGGCGCCGCGCGCGACGCTCGACGTCAAGTGCAAGCAGCGCGAGGAGCGTCGCTGACGGCCGACCCCGAGGTCCCCGAGGGCGCGGCGCCACCCCGGCGCCGCCGGCAGCTGCTCGCCGTCGCGCTGCTCGCGCTGGCGGTCGACGTCGTCACGAAGGTCCTCGTCGTCGCCACGCTCGAGGGCCAGCGCCAGCTCGAGCTCGGGCAGCTGCTGCTGCGCGTGAGCCGCAACCCGGGCGCCGCGTTCTCCTTCGCCGAGGACAGCACCCTCGTCTTCACGGTGTTCGCGCTCGTCGTCGTCGCCGTCGTGCTGCGCCTCAGCGGCCGGGTGCGCGACGGCGGCTGGGCGCTCGCGCTCGGCCTGCTCCTCGGCGGCGCTGCCGGCAACCTCGTCGACCGCGTCTTCCGCTCGCCCGGCATCGGCCGCGGCGCGGTCGTCGACTTCATCGACTTCCAGGTCTACCCGAGCTTCAACGTCGCCGACAGCGCCATCGTCGTCGGCGGCCTGCTGGCCGTCGTGCTGTCGTTCCGCGGGCGCGAGCTGGACGGCCGCCGCACCCGCTGACGCTGGTGCAGCCGTCGACGCGCCCGCCGTCAGCCCAGGCGGTCGAGCAGCGCCCGCGGCCCGACGCACGTCGCCCCGGACGCCTCGGCGCGGGCGCGCAGGCCCCGGTCGGCGGTGACGAGGACGACGCCCGGCGCGCAGCGCGCGGCCAGCGCGTCGTCGCCCGACGCGGGCGCGTGCACCACCCGGACGCGGTCGTGCTCGCCCTCGGGGACGCCCGCGCGCGCGGCGCCCTCGAGCACCACGGTCACCGGCTCGTCGAGCGCGCGCAGGGCGGCGACGAGCCGCGCGGCGGCGCCCGCCCGGTCGCGCCACCAGCCGTCGGGGCGCGAGCCCACGACGTTGGCGGCGTCGACGAGCAGCAGGGGGGCTAGCCCCGCCCGTGCACCATGCCGACGACCTTGGCGACCTTGTCGGTGAGCTCGGGCGTGCGGGTGAACGACAGCAGCTGCACCGGCAGGGCGAAGCGCTGGCGGGTGATGGCCTTGGCGCGGGTGAACTCCTTGAGCCCGTCCTCGCCGTGGATGCGGCCGAAGCCCGAGTCGCCGACGCCGCCGAAGGGCAGGCCCGGCACCGACGCGAAGGCGATGACGGAGTTGACGCTCGTCATGCCCGAGCGGATGCGGCGGGCGATCCCGACGCCTCGCTTGCTGTCGCCGGTGAAGACCGCCCCGGCCAGGCCGTACGACGTGGCGTTGGTCCTCTCGACGGCCTCGTCGGCGTCGCGCACGCGGGCGACGGTGATCGTCGGGCCGAAGGTCTCCTCCTGCACCGCCGCGCTGTCCTCGGGCACGTCGACCAGCACGGTCGGCGCGACGAACAGGCCGTCGACGGTGCCGCCGGTCAGCGCCCGGCCGCCGCGCGCGACGGCGTCGTCGATGTGGCGCTGGATGATGCCGACCTGCGACGGCATGGTGATCGGGCCGTACGACGCGGTGGCGTCCGAGCCGGGGCGCACGGCGGCGGCGCGGGTGGTCAGCTCGGTGACGAAGGCGTCGTAGACCTTGTCGGTCGCGTAGACGCGCTCGATGCCGATGCAGGTCTGGCCGGCGTTGCTCATGCCGCCCCACAGCGCGGCGTCGGCGGCGGCCGCCACGTCCGCGTCGTCGTCGACGATCATGGCGTCCTTGCCGCCGCACTCCATGAGCACGGGCACGAGCGTCTCGGCGCAGGCGGCCATGACCTTCTTGCCGGTGGCGGCCGAGCCGGTGAAGGCGATCTTGTCGACGCCGGCGCGGCACAGCGCGGCGCCGGTGGCGCCGAGGCCGGTGACGACCTGCAGCACCTCGCGGCCCTCGGCCGGCACGGACATCTGCCAGGCGCGCTCCAGCCACAGGCCGATGGCGGGCGTGAACTCGCTGGGCTTGAAGACCACCGCGTTGCCGGCCGCGAGCGCGTACGCCAGCGAGCCCATCGGGGTGAAGACGGGGTAGTTCCACGGGCCGATGACGCCGACGACGCCGAGCGCCTGGTACTCGACCGAGGACGCCTGGTTGGCGGCCATCATCCCGCTCGCCACCCGGCGCGGGCCGAGCACCTTCGGCGCCTTCTTGGCGGCCCACTCGATGTGGTCGACCGCGAGCGCGATCTCCAGCAGCGCGTCGGGGCGCGGCTTGCCGTTCTCGCGGTGCACCAGCTCGGCGAGCTCCTGGATGCGCCGGGCGATCGCGCCCTTCCACGCCCGCAGGTGCGTGCGGCGGCCCTCGTAGCCCTGGGCCTGCCACCACTGCAGCGCGACGCGCGCGCGGGCGACGGCCGCCTCGACCTCCTCGGCGGACTGCACCGGGTAGGTCGCGAGGACCTCGCCGGTGGCCGGGTCGAGGGAGTCGAAGACCTCGACGGCGGGGTCGGCGGCTGCGGGGCGCTCGGGTGCGAGGGTCATGGCGGCACTTTACAGCGGAACCCCTCCTGTCAGGTGACCGGGACCACACGAACCGTGCGAGAGTGCTCGCCATGAGCGAGCGCTTCGACCACGTCATCGTCGGTGCGGGCTCGGCGGGCTGCGTGCTCGCCGCCCGCCTGAGCGAGGACCCGGGCACCCGGGTGCTCCTGCTGGAGGCCGGCGGCACCGACGTCGGGCAGGACGCCATCACCATCCCGGCGGCCTTCGCCTCGCAGTTCCGCACCGGCCTCGACTGGGGCTTCTCGACCGAGGAGCAGAAGCACGCGCAGGGCCGGCGGCTCTACTGGCCGCGCGGCAAGGTGCTCGGCGGCTGCTCGTCGATGAACGCCATGATCTACATCCGCGGCTCGCGGCACGACTACGACGAGTGGGCCCAGCTGACCGGCGACCGCGCCTGGTCCTTCGACGGCGTGCTGCCGTACTTCCTGCGCAGCGAGGACAACGTGCGCGGGGCGTCGGCCTACCACGCCACCGGCGGCCCGCTGCGCGTCGAGGAGCAGCGCTCGCCGAGCCCGCTGACGCGCGCGTTCCTCCAGGACCTGGCGGCGTACGGGCAGGAGCCCAACGACGACTTCAACGGCGCCGAGCAGGACGGCTCGGGGCTGTACCAGGTGACGCAGAAGCGCGGCGAGCGCTGGTCGGCCGCCCGCGCCTTCCTGCACCCGGCGATGGGCCGCGACAACCTCGTCGTGCGCACCGGCGCGCTCACCACCCGCGTGCTCGTCGAGGGCGGCCGCGCGGTCGGGGTGGCGTACCGGCACGAGGGCCAGCTCAAGACCGTGCACGCCGACGGCGAGGTCGTGCTGTCCGGCGGCGCGGTCAACAGCCCGCAGCTGCTCATGCTCTCGGGCATCGGCCCGGCGCCGCACCTGCGCGACGTCGGCGTCGACGTCGTCCACGACCTGCCCGGCGTCGGCCAGGGGCTGCAGGACCACCCGTCCATGCCGGTCGAGTACGGCGTCCGCGCGACGACGCTCAAGGACGCGCAGGCGCCCGCCAACGTCGCGAAGTACTACCTGGCCAAGAAGGGCCCGCTGACGTCGAACGTCGGCGAGGGCGGCTCGTTCTTCCGCTCGCGCAGCGACCTCGAGCACGTCGACATGCAGTTCCACTTCGCGCCGGTGCAGTACCGCGAGCAGGGCGCGCGCGACGCGCAGGACGACGCCGTCACCTTCGCCGTGACGCTCGTGCGCGTCGCCTCGCGCGGGGCCGTGACGCTGCGCTCGGCCGACCCGACGTGGGCGCCGGCCATCGACGGCGGCTACCTGTCGGACGAGGCCGACGTCGACGCGCTCGTCGAGGGCGTGCGGGTGGCCCGCGAGGTCGCCCGCGGCGGTGCGCTCGGCAAGGTCGTCACCGGCGAGTCGGAGATGACGGCGGGCCTGCAGGGCGACGACCTGCGCGAGGCGGTGCGCGCGCGCATCGAGTCGCTCTACCACCCGGTGTCGAGCTGCCGCATGGGCACCGACGACCTGTCGGTCGTCGACAGCGAGCTCAAGGTGCACGGGCTGCAGGGCCTGCGCGTCGTCGACGCGTCGGTCATGCCGACGCTCGTCCGCGGCAACACCAACGCCCCGACCATCATGATCGCCGAGCGCGCCGCCGACCTGCTGCGCGGCCGCACCCGCGCCGCGCTGGCCGAGGCGACCGCCTGAGCCGCGCGCGCCCCGCCTGACGGACCGCGCCGCCTGACAGACTGGACGGGTGACCCAGCACCGCAGCCTGCCCGTGCCCGAGGGCCTCGACGGGCTGCGCCTGGACGCCGCGCTGTCGCGGCTGTTCGGCGTCTCGCGCACCGCCGCGGTCGAGATCATCGAGTCCGGCGGGGCGCAGGTCGACGGCCGCGTGCGCGGCAAGGGCGACCGGGTGTGGGCCGGCGCGACGCTCGACGTCGCCCTGCCCGAGCCCGACACCAGCCCGCTGCCCCCGCCGCAGGTCGTCGAGGGCCTGCGCGTCGTGCACGAGGACGACGACATCCTCGTCGTCGACAAGCCGGTCGGCGTCGCCGCGCACCCCAGCCCCGGCTGGGACGGCCCGACCGTCATCGGCGGCCTCGCGGCGGCCGGCCACCGCGTGAGCACCAGCGGCGCCGAGGAGCGCCAGGGGGTGGTGCACCGGCTCGACGTGGGCACCACCGGGCTCATGGTCGTGGCCAAGAGCGAGCGGGCGTACACCGTGCTCAAGGACGCCTTCCGCGAGCGCACGGTCGACAAGCGCTACGCCGCGCTCGTCCAGGGCCACCCCGACCCGATGACCGGCACCGTCGACGCCCCGATCGACCGGCACCCGAC
>CANKBT010000228.1 GCA_947479995.1 Frankiaceae bacterium
AGTACGTCGTGTCGGCGCCCAGGGCCACGCGCAGCGCGGTGACCTGCTTGACGGTGAGCCCGCGGTACTCGGTGAGGACGGTCGCGGCGGAGGAGCGGAACGCCTCGGCGAGCTCGGCCACGGTGGCGGCCTTGTCGGGACGGACCGTCGCCCGGGCGTGCTGGACGGTGCCAGCGGTGTCGGCGGCCATGCGCCTCCTGTCGGGGTCGTGCGGGCGGGGTGGACGGTGCGGGGTGCCGGCGTGCGGCGTGCCTGGCCCTGTCACGACGGACGCCCCGGCGCAGGAGGCGCACGGGGCGTCAGAGGCACCGGCGCGGGGCCGGGTCTGTCCGTGGTCACCTGCGCGGGTCGTCCGCCGGGGCGGAGCCTTCGGCCCGCGCCCCTGGTGGGGGGACGGGCGACCAGCGGTCTCGGGTGCGCCGGCGCACGGGTGCGCAGGCGGGGTCGAGGCTAGCAGCCCGCGCTCCCGGGGGTCCGGGAGCGCGGGGTCGTGCGGGCCTACTGCTGCTCGGGGGTGTCCTCGGTGAGGTTGCGGGTGCGGGTCGCGTCGACCTGGATGCCCGGGCCCATCGTCGTGGAGACGGTGATCTTCTTGAGGTACTTGCCCTTGGCGGCGGCCGGCTTCGCGCGGGAGATCTCGTCGAGCGCCACGGCGTAGTTCTCGACGAGCTTGACCTCGTCGAAGGACGCCTTGCCGATGACCAGGTGCAGGTTGGCCTGCTTGTCGACGCGGAAGTTGACCTTGCCGCCCTTGATGTCGCTGACGGCCTTGGTGACGTCGGTGGTCACGGTGCCGGTCTTGGGGTTGGGCATGAGGCCGCGCGGGCCGAGGATGCGGGCGATCTTGCCGACCTTGCCCATCTGGTCGGGCGTCGCGACGGCGGCGTCGAAGTCGAGGAAGCCGCCCTGGATGCGCTCGATGAGGTCGTCGCTGCCGACCTCGTCGGCGCCGGCGGCGGTGGCCTCGGCGGCCTTCTCGCCGGCCGCGAAGACGATGACGCGGGCGGTCTTGCCGGTGCCGTGCGGCAGGTTGACCGTGCCGCGGACCATCTGGTCGGCCTTGCGCGGGTCGACGCCCAGGCGCATGGCGACCTCGACGGTGGCGTCGTACTTCACCGTGCTGGTCTCCTTGGCCAGGCGGACGGCCTGGAGCGGGGAGTACTGCTTGTCGGCCTCGATCTTGGCCGCCGCGGCGGTCCAGGCCTTGCTGCGCTTCGCCATGTCGGCGTCTCCTGTCCCCTGCCCTCGTGGCAGGTCGTGGTCGACGGGCGCGGACGGTCCGCGCCCTCCCACGGGCGTGCGTCGTACGGGGTCGTGCGGGTGGTGCGGGTGCTAGTCGGTGACCGTGATGCCCATGGAGCGGGCGGTGCCGGCGATGATCTTCGCCGCGGCGTCGACGTCGTTGGCGTTGAGGTCGGCCAGCTTGGTGGTGGCGATCTCGCGGACCTGCGCCTGCGAGATGGTCGCGACCTTGGCGGTGTGCGGCGTCGCCGAGCCCTTGTCGACGCCCGCGGCCTTGAGGATCAGGCGCGCGGCCGGCGGGGTCTTGGTGATGAAGGTGAAGGTCCGGTCCTCGAACACCGAGATCTCGACGGGGACGATGTCGCCCCGCTGGCTCTCGGTGGCCGCGTTGTAGGCCTTGCAGAACTCCATGATGTTGACGCCGTGCTGGCCCAGCGCGGGGCCGACCGGCGGCGCCGGCGTCGCCGCGCCGGCCTTGATCTGGAGCTTGATGACGCCGGCGAGCTTCTTCTTCGGGGGCATGCGTGTTCCTCGGGTAGTGACCGCGGTGCTAGAGCTTCGCGACCTGGTTGAACGACAGCTCGACCGGGGTCTCCCGGCCGAAGATCGACACCAGGACCTTGAGCTTCTGGCTGTCGAGGTTGATCTCGTTGATCGTCGCCGGGAGCGTGGCGAACGGGCCGTCGGTGACGGTGATGGACTCGCCGACCTCGAAGTCGACGGCCTTGGTGGCCACGACGACCTTCTGCTTCGGCGGCGCGATCATGGCCACGACCTCGTCGATCGTGAGCGGGGTGGGGCGGGAGGTCTGGCCGACGAAGCCGGTGACGCCCGGGGTGTTGCGGACGGCGGACCACGACTCGTCGGTGAGGTCCATGCGCACGAACAGGTAGCCGGGGAGCTTCTTGCGGACGACCTGCTGGCGCTTGCCGCCCTTGACCTCCATGACCTCCTCCTGCGGCACCTGGATCTCGTAGATGAAGTCCTCCATGTTGAGCGAGGACGTCCGCGACTCCAGGTTGGCCTTCACCTTGTTCTCGTAGCCGGCGTAGGAGTGCACGACGTACCAGTCGCCCGGCAGGCCCTGCAGCGCCCGCTTGAGCTCGACGGCCGGGTCGAGGTCGCCGGCCGGCTCCTCGGCGGGCGCGGCGAGCGCGTCGCCCGCGTCCTCGCCGGCGTCCGAGACGGCGTCGGCCACGGCGTCCGCGCTCGCGGGCGCGACGCCCTCGGGCGCGGCGTCGTCGAGGTAGCCGCTGGGCGCGTCGTCGACGCCGCCCGCGCCGAGCTCGTCGAGGTCGGCCGGGCCGGTCCCGGCTCCCGTCGCGGGCGCGAGGCCGTCGGCGGTCGCGTCGACCGCCTCGGCCTGCTCCGACTCGGGGGTGGTGGGCTCGGGCACGGACACGTCCTGTTCGTCTCGGTGGTGCGTCGGGGAGTGCGGGCCGCGGCGCGGGGGCGCGCGGCCGGCCGGGGTGCGGGGCGCTAGGGCGTCGGCGTCGCGGCGTCGGTGTCGCCGCCGAAGACGGCCACCACCGCCTGCGAGAAGCCGAGGTCGAGCAGGGCCACGATCGCCACCATCACGGTCACGAAGACCAGGACGACGGTCGTGTAGGTGATGAGCTGCTGGCGGTCGGGCCAGATGACCTTGCGCAGCTCGGCCACGACCTGGCGGTAGAAGACCGGGATGCTCTTGAGCCGCCCGGGGCCGCCGTCGCGGCGAGGGCCGAGGGGCGCGGGGGTGCCCGCGCCGCGTGCCGTCGACTCGCTCACTGGTGCCCTCTCGGTCGGTCAGGTGGTCGGTCTGGTGCTGGTCGCGTGCAGGGGTGACAGGAGTCGAACCTGCGACATCCGGTTTTGGAGACCGGCGCTCTGGCCAACTGAGCTACACCCCTCCGGGGGCGCCGGCCAGACCCTGCCACCCGGTGCGCGGGCGCGCCGGAGCAGGGGCATGAGGCCCCCAGACCGACGAGTGTACGGCGTCGGCGGGTCGGCCTGCCACCACCGCCGGCCCGCGCTCCCCCGCTGCCCCCGTACCGCCCGGGTCGACGGGGCTGGGACGATGGCGGCATGACCAGCACCCCCGCCGCCCGCCCGCGCGTCAGCGCCCGCGTCGCCGCCATCGCCGAGTCCGCCACCCTGGCCGTCGACGCGAGGGCCAAGGCCAAGAAGGCGGCGGGCGAGGACGTCGTCGGCTTCGGCGCCGGCGAGCCCGACTTCCCGACGCCGCCGGCGATCGTCGCGGCGGCCGAGGCGGCCTGCGCCGACCCGCGCAACCACCGCTACACGCCGGCCGGCGGCCTGCCGGAGCTGAAGGCGGCGATCGTGGCCAAGACCCGGCGCGACAGCGGCCTGGAGGTCACGCCGGCGCAGGTGCTCGTCACCAACGGCGGCAAGCAGGCGGTCTACGAGGCCTTCGCCGCGCTGCTCGACCCGGGCGACGAGGTGCTGCTGCCCGCGCCGTACTGGACGACGTACCCCGAGGCCGTGAAGCTCGCCGGCGGCGTGCCGGTCGACGTCGTCACCACCGAGGAGCAGGGCTACCGCGTCACCGTCGAGCAGCTCGAGGCGGCCCGCACGCCGCGCACCAAGGTGCTGCTGTGGTGCTCGCCGTCGAACCCGACCGGCGCGGTCGCCTCCCCCGAGGAGGTCGAGGCCGTCGGGCGCTGGGCGGTCGAGCACGGCGTCTGGGTCGTGGCCGACGAGATCTACGAGCACCTGGTGTACGGCGGGGCGCGGCACGTGTCGATGCCGGTGGCCGTGCCCGAGCTGGCGAGCACCTGCGTGGTCGTCAACGGCGTCGCCAAGACGTACGCGATGACCGGCTGGCGCGTGGGGTGGCTGCTCGGCCCGGCCGACGTCGTCAAGGCCGCCACCAACCTGCAGTCGCACGCCACGAGCAACGTCGCCAACGTGTCGCAGGTGGCCGCGGTCGCGGCGCTCACCGGCGACCTGTCGGCCGTCGCGCAGATGCGGGAGGCCTTCGACCGGCGCCGCCAGGAGATGGTGCGGCTGCTGTCGGCGATCCCCGGCGTCGACTGCCCGACGCCCGAGGGCGCGTTCTACGCCTACCCGTCGGTCAAGGGCCTGCTCGGCAAGCAGCTGCGCGGCCGCACGCCGCAGACGTCGGCCGAGCTGGCCGAGCTCGTGCTCGAGGAGGCCGGCGTCGCCGTCGTGCCGGGCGAGGCCTTCGGCACGCCCGGCTACTTCCGGCTGTCGTACGCCCTCGGCGACGACGACCTCGTCAAGGGCGTGACCCGCCTGGCGGACCTGCTGGCCGAGGCGCGCTGAGGCGGCTGGCAGGACGGCGCCGGACAGCTCAGCGCCGGACAGCACGGCGCCGGACAGCACGGAGGCCGGTCCCCCGCGGGGGACCGGCCTCGGCGTGCGGGGTGCGGAGCGGCTAGCGCGTCTCGCGGTGCTCGGTGTGCTGCCGGCAGTTCGGGCAGAACTTCTTCAGGTCGAGCCGGTCGGGGTCGTTGCGCCGGTTCTTCTTGGTGATGTAGTTGCGGTGCTTGCACACGGTGCAGGCCAGCGTGATCTTCGGGCGGACGTCAGTGGCTGCCATGCGGGTGTGCCTGCTTCCAGCGAGTACGGGGCCCGGCGTCGGGCTGTCGACCGTCGAGACTACCCGCCGTCGGTGCGAGGACCGGCGGGCGGGACGTGGGGCGTAGCGGTGACCGGACTTGAACCGGTGACACAGCGATTATGAGCCGCTTGCTCTACCAGGCTGAGCTACACCGCCTTGCGCGCAGGCCGCGCGCGGCCTGCGTCGGAGCCCCCTTACGGAATCGAACCGTAGACCTTCTCCTTACCATGGAGACGCTCTGCCGACTGAGCTAAGGGGGCGGCGTGACGCCCGCAGAGACTACACGTCGTCTGCGCGCGCCGGTCGTGCGGGGTGGTGCCTGCCGTGCGGGGTCGTGCGTCCTGCTCGTGACCAGGTGTGGCGGGTGAAGGGTTCGAACCTTCGTAGGCTGAGCCGGCAGATTTACAGTCTGCTCCCTTTGACCACTCGGGCAACCCGCCTGGTGCGATCGGGAAGACTAGCGGACGCGCGCGCACGCCCCCGCGTGCGCCCCCGCCGCCCGAGCCCGAGGAGACCGCCGTGGCAGACCCGTCCTTCGACGTCGTGAGCAAGGTCGACCGCCAGGAGGTCGACAACGCGCTCAACCAGACGGCCAAGGAGGTCGCTACCCGCTACGACTTCAAGGGCACCGGCGCCTCGATCGCCTGGAGCGGCGAGAGCGTGCTCATCAAGGCCGAGGCCGAGGAGCGCGCCAAGGCGGTGCTCGACCTGTTCAAGGAGAAGCTCGTCAAGCGG
>CANKBT010000229.1 GCA_947479995.1 Frankiaceae bacterium
ACGATGCGCGTGCCCGTGGCGCCGAGGGAGTCGAGCAGCGCCCGGGCGGCGGGCACCTCGACGCGCGGGTCGCCGCTGTCGAGCCGCACCGCGCCGAGCTGCGGGCCGGCGACCTCGACGGCCGTGCGGATGCCCTGCGCGGTGTCGTACGTGTCGACGAGCACGGTGGTGCCGACGCCCTGCGCCGCGACCTGGGCGGCGACGGCCTCGCGCTCGGTCGGGTGGGCGAGCACGAAGGCGTGGGCGGTGGTGCCGACAGTCGGCACGCCGTGGCGCCGGCCGGCCTCGAGGTTGCTGGTGGCGGCGAAGCCCGCGACGTGGGCGGCGCGGGCGGCGCTGACCGCGGCCTGCTCGTGCGTGCGGCGGCTGCCCATCTCCAGCAGCGGCCGGTCGCCCGCGGCCAGCACCATGCGGGCGGCGGCGGCCGCGACGGCGCTGTCGTGGTTGAGCACCGACAGCACGAGCGTCTCGAGCAGCAGGCCCTCGCCGAGGCACCCCTCGACGGTGAGCACCGGCGAGCCGCCGACGTAGGTCGAGCCCTCGCGGTAGGCGCTCACCCGCACGTCCGGCCGCCGCCCGGTCAGCCAGTCGCGGGTCTGCGGCCGCACGACCTCGCTGCTGGTGAGGAAGGCGATCTGCTCCGGCTCCCACACCAGGTCGGCGAGCAGCGCGGCCAGCCGCCCCTGCCCGGCGACGACGCCGAAGCGCCGGCCGCGCGGCAGGCGCCGGGTGAAGACCTCGAACACCGCGCGGCGGTCGGCGAGCCCCGAGGCGAGCGCCGCGTCGAGCATCGTCAGCTCGTACCGGTCGAGCAGCAGCGCCGGAGAGGTTGTCGTCACCATGACGACATCGTACGCTCCTCGGGTGCCGGAGCTGCCCGAGGTCGAGGCCCTCGCCGCCTTCCTGCGCGACCGCGCCGTGGGCAAGGCGGTCGCCCGGGTCGACGTGGCCGGGATCCAGTCGCTGAAGACGTACGACCCGCCCGTGACGTCGCTGGCCGGGCTGGCCGTGACGGACGCCCGGCGGCACGGCAAGTTCCTCGACGTCGACTGCGACGGGCTGCACCTCGTCGTCCACCTCGCCCGCGCGGGCTGGCTGCAGTGGCGCGAGCAGCTGCCGCCGGCGCCGCCCAAGCCGGGCAAGGGCCCGCTCGCGCTGCGGGTGCACCTCGAGGACGGCTCCGGCTTCGACCTCACCGAGCAGGGCACCCAGAAGCGCCTCGCCGTCTACGTGGTCCGCGACCCGGCGGAGGTGCCGGGCATCGCCCGGCTCGGGATCGACCCGCTCGACCCGGCCTTCACGGTCGAGGCCCTGCAGGCGCTGCTGTCGGGCGTCCGCGGACAGGTCAAGGGCGTGCTCACCGACCAGAGCGTGCTGTCGGGCGTCGGCAACGCCTACAGCGACGAGGTGCTGTGGGAGGTGCGCATGTCGCCGTTCAAGCCGGCCAGCTCCCTCACGCCCGACCAGGTCGCCGAGCTGCACGCCGTCATCGTGCGGACGCTGCGCGAGGCGGTCGGCCGGGCCGAGGGCCTGGCGGCCAAGGCGCTCAAGGCCGAGAAGAAGTCGGGGCTCAACGTGCACGCCCGCGCCGGGCTGCCGTGCCCGCGGTGCGGCGACACCGTGCGCGAGGTGTCCTTCGCGACCAAGTCGCTGCAGTACTGCCCGACCTGCCAGACGGGCGGCAAGCCGCTGGCCGACCGGCGGCTCTCGCGGCTGCTCAAGTAGCGCCCGGGCTCACGACCGCCAGCACGCCGGCGTCGCCGCAGCCCAGGCAGACGCCCGTGCGCCGCAGGGTGCCGTCGTCGAAGGCCATCTCCCAGACGACCTCGCCCTCGCAGCCGTCGTGGACGACGAGCAGCACCGCCTCGTCGGGCTGGCGCTGGTGCGGGACGTCCACGACCACCTCTTCGACACGACCTGCGGCACCCTGGAGGGGTGATGAGCCACGAGCTGCCCGAGGTCGACCCCCGAGACGTCGGGGACGACGTGCTCCTCGACGTGCGCGAGGACGACGAGTGGGCCGCCGGGCGGGCCCCCGGCGCCCTGCACGTGCCGATGAGCGAGATCACCGCCCGGGTCGGCGAGCTGCCGGCCGGCCGCCGCATCGCGGTGGTGTGCCACCTCGGCGGCCGGTCGGCCCGGGTGACGGCCTGGCTGCGGGCCCAGGGCGTCGACGCCCGCAACGTCACCGGCGGCATGGCCGCCTGGGGCCGCGCCGGGCTGCCGCTCGAGGCGGAGCCCGGCGCGGTGCCCCGGGTCGACTAGCTACTGCTGGGGCTTGGTGAAGTCCGGGCCGGTCGTCGGCGGCACGTCCTGCACCGGCTCGCCCGCGGGCGCGCCGTACGGCTGGCCGGTGGGCGCGCCGTAGGGCTGGCCGCTCGGGGCGGGCGGGGCTCCGGCGTGCGCACGGTTCTCGAGCAGCCCGCGGCACACCGAGAACGCCGCGGCGGCGGCGAGCGCGATGAACAGCAGCAGCACCGGCGAGAACTCCTCGGTGTAGCCGTCGCGGACGCTGACGCCGCCGAGGCCGTCGATCGCGCTGCCGGTGAGGATCGACCCGAAGTTCGTGAGCGTCGAGGAGAGCTCGTCGACGCCCAGGTCGCCGGCCTCCTTGGCGACGGCGGCGGCGAAGCCCGCGACGTTGCCGAGCACGACCGCGACGAGCGCGATGGCGCCCGCGACGATCGGGAAGGGGCCGCTCGGCGAGCCGGGCGCGAACTTGCCGACCGCGAAGCCGACCAGGGCGCCGACGCCGATGGCGAAGAAGCCGACCTCGTAGCCCGTGAGTCGCGCGATGAGCGCCCAGACGACGGCGCCGACGACGGCCGCGGCGACGCCGGCCCCGATCGCGGTCCCGGCCGAGCCCTTGGCGGTGCTGTCCATGCTGTCCCGTTCCTCTGAGGGGGCGCCGGTGGTGCCCGGCACGTCGAGGAAGGTAGGGGGCGGCAGCGCTCGGCGGGGGCGGAACGCGACAACCCGCGCACGGTGAGTAGTCACTGTGCGTAGTCAGAAGGTGCCACTCACCCGGTCGGGTCTCCAGGCCGATGGCCTGGCCATGGGGTGGCAGGTCGTCGTGCTGGGCAACGTCGTGATCGTCGGCGCCTACCTGGCGATCGCGGCCACCATCCTGCAGGGCCTGGTCACCACCCGGCAGCTGCGCACCAACGCCCTCGCGGTCGCGACCGGCCTGATCTTCCTGACCTGCGCGCTCCACCACGGCCACCACGCCCTGCACCTGCTCACCGGCACCCCGCAGGAGCTGCGGGTGCTGCGCGCGGCCTTCGGCACCTGGCACGGCGTGGCCGTGGAGCTCGTCGGCGTGGTGGTCGCCGTGGCGTACCTGATGCTGCGGCACACCTACGGGACCCTGCTCAACACCCCGGCGATGTTCGAGGACCAGGTCAAGGCCGCCACCGCCGACGCCCTGCGCCGGCTCGCGTACACCGACGCCCTGACCGGCTGCGGCAACCGCGCGGCGTACGACGCGCACGTCGACGGGCTGGCCGGGCGCGACGACGCGGTGACCGTCGTCTACCTCGACCTCGACGACTTCAAGCAGGTCAACGACGCCTTCGGGCACGAGGCGGGCGACCGCGTGCTGCGCGAGGTCGGCGGCCGGCTGGCGTCGGGCATGGCGACCGGCCAGCGCGCCTTCCGGCTCGGCGGCGACGAGTTCGTCGTCGTGCAGGCGGTGCCGAGCGGCCGGCGCGGAGAGGACGCCGAGGCGCTGTCGGCCCGCTGCCGCCTGCTCATCGGCCTGCCGGTGACCCTGCGCGAGGGCGACCTGCGCTGCCAGGCCAGCGGCGGTGCCGCCACCGGCCCGGCCGCCGACGGCCTGCAGCACCTGCTCCGGCAGGCCGACGCGGCGATGTACGCCGCCAAGGCCGCCCGCCCGCGGCTGCCCCGGCAGCGGACGGGCCTCGACGCCCCCGTCGGGCGCTGAGCGCTGGCCGGGAGCACCGGCCGCGCGCGCACTAGCGTCGTGCCCGTGAGCGACCTCCGCGAGGCCCTGTCGGCGGTCAGCGCCACGAGCGACGACCTGGCCGGCGTCGAGACCGACTGGACCGGCCGCGTCACCGGCCGGGCGCTGGCCGTGGCGCTGCCGTCGACCGTCGACGAGGTGGCCGCCGTCCTCGGCGTCTGCCGCGCGCAGGGCGTCCGCGTCACCGTGCGCGGCGGCGGCACCGGCCTGGTCGCCGGCGCCGTGCCGGACGACACCGTCGTGCTGTCGACCCGCCGGCTCGACCAGGTCGGCCCGGTGCAGGACGGCAGCCTCGTCGCCGGCGCCGGCGTCACCCTGCGCACCGTGCAGGACCGCGCCCGGCGGGCCGGCTGGGACTACGGCGTCGACTTCGCCAGCCGCGACACCGCGACCGTCGGCGGCTCGGTCGTCACCAACGCCGGCGGCGTGCACGTCGTCGCCCACGGCACCACCCGCGCGCAGGTGCTCGGCGTCGAGGCCGTGCTGGCCGACGGCTCGGTCGTGCGGCGCCTGGCCGGCCTGGCCAAGGACGCCACCGGCTACGACCTCGGGCAGCTCATGGTCGGCAGCGAGGGCACCCTCGGCGTCGTCACCGCCGTGCGGCTGCGCCTCGTGCCGCGGCTCACCGGCCTGGAGACGGCGCTCGTCGGCGTGGCCTCGGTGGCGGACGCCGTCGCGCTGGTCGCCGCGGTCAAGCAGCGGGCCGCCGGGCTGCGCGCCGCCGAGCTGCTGCTGCCCGAGGGCGTCGCGCTGGTGCGCGAGGTCGCCGGGCTGCCCGCGCTCACCCCCGCCGCGGCGTACGTGCTGCTCGAGGCGCAGGGCGGCCTCGAGGACGCCCTCGGCCAGGTCGACGTCGTCGACGCCGCCGTCGCCCTCGACGCCGCGTCCGCCGAGCGGCTCTGGGCCTACCGCGAGCGCATGACCGAGGCGATCTCGACGCTCGGCGTGCCGCACAAGCTCGACGTCTCGCTGCCGTTCGGGCAGCTCGGGCCGTTCCTCGCGGCTCTGCCGGGCGCCCTCGGCGGCCACACCGCGCACGTCTTCGGCCACGTCGGCGACGGCAACCTGCACGTCAACGTGCTCGGCCCCGACCCCGAGGACGAGACCGTCGACGACGCCGTGCTGCGCCTGGCCGCGTCGATGGGCGGCAGCATCGGCGCGGAGCACGGCGTCGGCCGGCACAAGCGGCCGTGGCTGCACCTGTCGCGCACGCCCGCCGAGCTGGCCGCCATGCGGGCGGTCAAGACCGCGCTGGACCCCGACGGGCTGCTCAACCCGGGCGTCCTGCTGCCCTAGCCGGGGTCCCGGGGTCCGCACCTCCGCGCGGGGCCGCTCGTGCGGTGCTCGGGCACGCGGTCCCGCCCCGTGCGGAGCCGTGCGGGCGCGGGCGGGGCCCGGGCGCGCAGGACTGCGTGCCCGAGCGCCGGTGTGCGCGTCGACACCCACCTGGCCCCGCGAGCACCCCGTGGCCGGGCTCAGCGCCCGGCGCGGCCCGAGGCGGGTGTCGACGCGCACCGCCCTTCCCCTCGCGCGCCGCCGGGTGCATGCTCCAGCGCATGGGCGACCTCAC
>CANKBT010000230.1 GCA_947479995.1 Frankiaceae bacterium
CGAGCAGCACCGCGTGCGGCATCGCCAGGTCGACGCCCAGGCCCTCGGCGCGGGCGAGCACCCGGCGGGCCTCGGCGCCGCCGGCGAGCAGCGCGTCGAAGACCTCGCGGCGGTCGGACTCCTGGCGGCGCGACAGGTCGTTGCGGGCCACCTGGTAGCCCTCGCACAGCGCCGCCACGCCGTCGTCCGCGGCGCGCAGCACGGCGAGCCCGGCGGCCCGGACCTGCTCGGCGCTGCCCTCGTTGACGACCGGCAGCTCGCGCCACAGCCGCCAGCTGGCCGACAGGTAGAGGTCGACGGTGGCGCGCAGGGGCACGCCGGCCAGGGCGGCGGCGGCGCCGCGCTCGCCGTAGCGCTCGAGCTCGGCGCTGCGCAGCTGCCGCCCGGTGCCCGCCGCGTCGACGACGGTGGGCAGGAAGTCGCCCAGCAGCGCCGTGTCGAGCCCTCCCGCGTCGGACGCCGCGCCGCGCGCGACGCCGTCCAGGTCGACCACCACGTGCACCCCCTGCTGCCGGTCGTCGGCAGCGGCAGGCTCTCACGTCGCGTCCCCCGCGACGCGGGGCGCGCCTCGTACGCTGCCGGGGTGGCAGCAGGGACCGTCGCCGGCGGGACGGACGTCGACGCCCTGACCGTCGCCGGGCGGCGCGGACGCGCCGCCGCCACGCTGCTCGTGGGGGCGCTGCTGCTCGGCGGCACCCTGTTCGGCCAGGACGACGACTTCCCGTTCGGCCCGTTCCGGATGTACTCCACGCGCGACGACCCGGACGGCCAGGTGCGGTCGACGCGGGTCGAGGCCGTCGACAGCAGCGGCCGCGTGCTCGTCGTGCCCGACCGGGCGACCGGGCTGCGCCGCGCCGAGGTCGAGGGGCAGGTCGACCGCTTCGTCGCCGACCCGTCGCTGCTCGCGGAGGTCAGCCGGGCCCACGACCGGCTGCACCCGGACGAGCCGTCGTACGAGGTGGTGCGGGTCGTGGTGTCGCTGACGCAGCTGCGCGACAGCCGCCCGGTCGGCGAGCCGGTCGACGAGGTGCTCGTGTCGTGGAGCCGCGGGTGATGCGCTGGATGGCGAGCCCGCTGCCGGCGGCCCGCATCGCCTGGCTGCGCGTCGTCGCCTACGCCTTCGTGCCGGTCGACCTGCTGCTCACCACGCCCTGGGTGTTCGACCACGCGCAGGTGCCGGGCGCGCTCTACCAGCCGCTGCGGATCGGCCGGCTGCTGCCGCTGCCGACCCCCGGCCCGTGGGTGACGGCCTTCGGGCTGGCGCTGGCCGCCGCCGGCGCCGCCTGCGCCGTGCTGGCGGCGCGGCGACGGCTGCCGTCGTGGGCCGGCTGGCTCGTCGCGCTGGCCTACCTGCAGTGGATGGTCGTCGCGTTCTCGTACGGCAAGGTCGACCACGACCGCATCGGCTACCTCGTGCTGCTCGCGGTGCTGCCGACCGTCGGCCGGGTCGGCCTGCGCGACCGCACCCCGAGCGAGGCGGCCGGCTGGGCGGTGCGCGCGACCGCGCTCGCCGTCGTGGCGACGTACGCCCTCGCCGCGGTCGCCAAGATCCGGTTCGGCGGCTGGGACTGGGTCGACGGCGCGACGCTCACGCGCGCGGTCGTGCGGCGCGGCACCGCCTTCAGCGAGCCGCTGCTCGACCACACGTGGGTGCTGCACGCCTTCCAGTACGTGCTCATGGGCGTCGAGCTGCTCGTCGCGCCGCTGCTGCTCGTGCGCTGGCGCCGCGAGCAGGTGACGTGGGTGCTCACCGCCGGCTTCCTGGCCTTCCACGTCATGACCTTCGCCGCGCTGACCATCGTGTTCCTGCCGCACTGCGTCGCGCTGCTGGCGCTGCTGCCGCTCGAGCGGCTCGGCGACCGGCGGCCGCGGCGCCGCCTCGTGCCGGCGTGAGGCCGGTCGCCGTCTTCGACCTCGACGGCACGCTGGCCGACGTGCACCACCGCGTGCACCACGTCGAGGGCAGCCCGAAGCGCTGGGGCGCGTTCTTCGCCGAGGCGGTCGACGACCCGCCGCTCGACACCGGCGTCGCGCTGCTGCGCGAGGCGGCGCGCGACTGCGACATCGCCTACGTCACCGGCCGTCCCGAGCACTGCCGCGCCGACACGGTCGCCTGGCTGGCGCGGCACGACCTGCCGGTCGGGGCGCTGCACATGCGGCCGCTGCGCGACCACCGCCCGGGCCGGCAGGCCAAGCTGGAGCTGCTCCGCGGCCTGGCCGCCGAGCGCGTCGTGGCGGTGGTGGTCGACGACGACCCGCAGGTCTGCGACGCCTACGAGCAGGCCGGCTTCGCGGTGCTGCGGGCCACCTGGGCGGCCGGGTCGGCGGCGCTGCGCCGGGCGCAGGAGGTCGAGGGCCGCACCTGACGCCGGGGCGTCAGCGCGGCGGCACGGCCGCGAGGGCCCGCAGCACGGGCGCCGCCTTGGCGTGGGCCTCGGCCACCTCCGCGGCGGGGTCGCTCCCCCACGTGATGCCGCCGCCGGCCCACAGGTGCACGCGCGCGCCGTCGAGGGCGACCGTGCGGATGGTCAGCCCGAGGTCGAGGCCGCCGGCGTGCAGGAGCCCGAAGGCGCCCATCGCCGGGCCCCGGCCGACCGGCTCGAGGCCGGCGAGCAGCGCGCAGGCGGCCCGCTTCGGGGCGCCGGTCACCGAGCCGCCCGGCACGAGCGCCCGCAGCACCTCGACGGCGCCGACGCCCGGGCGCAGCTCCGCGGTGACGGTGCTCCCGGCGTGCCACAGGCCCGACCAGGCGGTGAGGTCGTACAGGCTGCGCACCTCGACGGTGCCGGTGCGGGCGACGCGTGCGAGGTCGTTGCGCTCCAGGTCGACGATCATGACGTGCTCGGCGCGGTCCTTCGCGCTGGCGCGCAGCGCCTCCCGGTCGGCGCTCGTCCCCTTCACCGGCGTCGTCGTCACGGTCGCGCCGTCGACCCGCACGAGCTGCTCGGGGCTCGCGCAGCCGACGGCCCACCCGTCGCCGGTGAGCACCCCGCCGTACGCCGCGCCGGGCAGGGCCGCGACGGCCGCCGCCAGCGCGACCGGGTCGCCGTCGTACGGCGCGCTGCGGTGCCCCACGACGTTGGCCTGGTAGACCTCGCCGCGCGCGACGGCCGCCCGCACGGCCTCGACGGCGGCGCCGTGCGCGGCGTCGGTCCAGGAGGCGGCCCAGTCCCCCACCACCGCACCGCCGCGCGCGGCGGGGGCGGCGGCGGGCGCGCCGCGCTCGACGGCGACGGCCACGAGCTCCGGCACCGCCGGGACGGGGCTCGGCACGGCCGGCGACAGGCCCGCGAGCGCCTGGCAGCCCGCGGCGCCGAGCAGCAGCACCACGGCGACCGCGTCGTCGCCGCTGCCGGCCGGGCCGTCGAGGCCGTGGCGCGCCAGCAGGCCCTGCAGCGCCTCGGCCGGGTCGCCGCCGTCGGCCGGGCGCCACGCCACCCGCTCGAGCTCGCGCAGCGGTCCGCGCCAGCCCGCGGGCCGGCCGGGAGGGGCGATCACCGGCGGCTCACCGGGTGGACACCGGGCCGACGTCCCCCGGAAGCGTGTTCAAGGCACGCTCGGGTGTGTCGAAGAGCACACTGGCAGCACCCGACGCACCACCCCGCACCCCGCGACCGGCGACCCCGGCCGCACCCCGTCCCTGGAGCACCCCGATGTGCCAGCACCTGCCCGCCTGCCCCCCGGCGCACGACACCGACCACGACGCGGCGCGGGTGGTCGCCAGCCACCCGGAGCAGGGCTGGAGCCTGCTCTGCAACGGGGTGGTCGTGTTCGAGGACACCGGCGAGATCCTGCCGGACGGCACGACGGTCGCCCCGCACCGCCCGCTCGCCCGCACCGCCTGAGCACCCGCCGCACGACGGCCTAGCCGTCGGCGGCGAGCTCCTCCGGCGACGGGCAGGAGCAGACGAGGTTGCGGTCGCCGTGCGCGCCGTCGATCCGCCGCACCGGCGGCCAGTACTTCCGCGCCGGCGAGACGCCGGGCGGGAAGGCGCCGAGCGCCCGCGCGTACGGCCGGTCCCAGTCCCCCGCGAGGCAGGCGCTGGTGTGCGGCGCGTGCCGCAGCGGGCTGTCCTCGACCGGCCAGGCCGTGCCGACCTGCCCGATCTCCTCGCGGATGGCGATCATCGCGTCGACGAAGCGGTCGAGCTCGGCGAGGTCCTCGCTCTCCGTCGGCTCGATCATGAGCGTCCCGGCGACCGGGAAGCTCATCGTCGGCGCGTGGAAGCCGTAGTCGACCAGGCGCTTGGCGACGTCGTCGACGGTCACGCCCGTCTCCTTGGTCAGCGGCCGCAGGTCGACGATGCACTCGTGCGCGACGAGGCCGCCGCGCCCGGTGTAGAGCACCGGGTAGTGCGGCTGCAGCCGCGCGGCCACGTAGTTGGCCGACAGCACGGCCACCTGCGTCGCCCGGGTCAGCCCGGCCGCGCCCATGAGGCGCACGTACGCCCAGCTGATCGGCAGGATGCCGGCGCTGCCGTACGGCGCGCCGCTCACCGGGCCGGGGCCGTCCTCGGGCGTGCCCAGCGCCGGGTGGCCCGGCAGGTGCGGCGCGAGGTGGGCGCGGACGCCGACCGGGCCGACGCCGGGGCCGCCGCCGCCGTGCGGGATGCAGAAGGTCTTGTGCAGGTTGAGGTGGCTGACGTCGGCGCCGAAGTGGCCCGGCTTGGCCAGCCCGACGAGGGCGTTGAGGTTGGCGCCGTCGACGTAGACCTGGCCGCCCGCGTCGTGCACGGCGGCGCAGACCTCGCCGATCGTGTCCTCGTAGACGCCGTGCGTGCTCGGGTAGGTGACCATGAGCGCGGCCAGCCGGTCGGCGTGCTCGGCGACCTTGGTCCGCAGGTCGTCGACGTCGACGTCGCCGGTCGGCGTGGTGGCCACGACGACCACGCGCATGCCGGCCATGACGGCGCTCGCGGCGTTGGTGCCGTGGGCGCTGGCCGGGATGAGGCAGACGTCGCGCGCGGTGTCGCCGTTCGCGAGGTGGTAGCCGCGGATGGCCAGCAGGCCGGCGAGCTCGCCCTGGCTGCCGGCGTTGGGCTGCAGGCTCACGGCGTCGTAGCCGGTCACCTCGGCCAGCCAGCGCTCGAGGTCGGCGATGAGGCCGGCGTAGCCGCGGGCGTGCGCCGGGTCGGTGAACGGGTGCAGGCCCCCGAACTCCGGCCAGGTGATCGGCTCCATCTCGGTGGTCGCGTTGAGCTTCATCGTGCAGGAGCCGAGCGGGATCATGGTGCGGTCGAGGGCCAGGTCGCTGTCGGACAGCCGCCGCAGGTAGCGCAGCAGCGCGGTCTCGCTGCGGTGCGTCGAGAAGACCGGGTGCGTGAGGTACGGCGTGGTCCGGGGGTCGCCCAGGGCGTCCTCGGTGCGGGCGTCGACCGCGTCCCAGTCCTGCGCCGGCAGGCCGAGCGCGGCGACGACGGCGTCGAGGTGGGCGCGCGTGGTCGTCTCGTCGGTGCTGATGCCGAGGGTGCCGTCGCCGAGGCGCAGCTCGACGCCGCCCTCGAGCGCCCGGGCGTGCGCGTCCGCGCCCGCGACCACGGTGA
>CANKBT010000231.1 GCA_947479995.1 Frankiaceae bacterium
GACGGGGAGGTCTGCACCTGCGACCTCGCGGTCGAGGTGGGGCTCACCGAGGCGACGACCTCGCACCACCTGGCGCAGCTCAAGCGGGCGGGCCTGGTCGAGGGGCAGCGACGCGGGACGAACGTCTTCTACCGCGCGCGCCCGGAGTCGCTGGGCGCGCTGTGCCGGGTGCTCGACCCGGAGTGCTGCTGATGCGCCCGCTCCCGCAGCCCGGCCGCCCCGACACCGCGCGCAAGGCCTTCGCCGAGCTGGTCGGCAGCGCCCTGCTCGCCGCCACCGTGGTCGGCAGCGGCATCGCCGCGCAGACCCTGTCGCCCGACGACGTCGGCCTGCAGCTGCTGGAGAACGCGCTCACCACCGGCGGCGTCCTCGTCGCGCTCATCCTCGCGCTCGGCCCGGTGTCGGCCGCCTTCAACCCGGTGGTCACCCTGGCGGAGCGCGCGCTCGGCGCGATCAGCACCGCGACCGCCGCCGCGCTGATCGCGGCGCAGGTCGCCGGCTGCTGCCTCGGCGTCGTCGTCGCCAACCTCATGTTCGCGCTGCCCGCCGTCGAGGTCAGCACCCGCGACCGCGACACCGGCGCGCTCGCGCTCGGCGAGGTCGTCGCCACCTTCGGCCTCGTCGTCGTCGTCTTCGGCGTGGTCCGGTCCGGCCGCGCCGCGCACGTCGCCTACGCCGTCGGCGGCTACATCACCGCCGCCTACTGGTTCACCAGCAGCACCAGCTTCGCCAACCCGGCGATCACCACCGGCCGCACCCTGTCCGACACCTTCGCCGGCATCGCGCCGTCGTCGGCGCCGCTGTTCGTCGGCATGCAGCTCCTCGGCGGGGCCCTCGGCCTCGGCGCAGCGCTGCTGCTCTACCCGAGGGCCGCCGAGCTGGCCCGCGACCTCACGATCCTGGGAGACCGCCCGTGACCGCGACCCCCGCCCCCGTCGTCCTCTACGCCTGCATCCACAACAGCGGCCGCAGCGTCGCCGCCGAACGGCTCACCCGGCACCTCGCCGGCGACGCCGTGCAGGTGCGCAGCGCCGGCAGCGAGCCGGGCAGCGGCGTCAACCCGGCCGTCGCCGCCGTGCTCGCCGAGCGCGGCATCACGACCGACGACCACGCGCCGACGCTGCTGTCGTACGACCTGGTCGAAGGGGTCGACGTCGTCGTCACCATGGGCTGCGGCGAGACCTGCCCCGTCTTCCCCGGCACGCGCTACGAGGACTGGGAGGTCGCCGACCCCAAGGGCCAGGAGCTCGAGGTCGTGCGCGGCATCGTCGACGACGTCGAGCGCCGCGTGCGGGCGCTGCTGGACGACCTGGGCGTCGCGGTCGCCTGACGGCAGGTGGTCAGATGAGGCCGTGACCGCCACCGTGCCGGCGCTGCGCCGCACCGGATGGGCGCCCGTGGCGGCCGGCGCGTCGGTCGGGCTGCTGGGCGGGATGATCGGCCTCGGTGGTGCGGAGCTCCGCCTGCCGCTGCTGATCGGCCTGTTCGGCTTCGCGGCCCTTTCCGCGGTCGTGCTCAACAAGGCCCTGAGCCTGGTCGTCGTCGCGACGGCCCTGCCCGCCCGGCTCGGGGCCGTGCCGTTCGGCGACCTCGTCGACCGGGCCGACGTCGTGCTCACCCTGCTCGCCGGCAGCCTGCTGGGGGCCTGGGTCGGCGCCGCCTGGGCCAGCCGCCTGCGCACCGCGACGCTGCACCGGGTGCTCGGCGCGCTGCTCGTGCTGCTCGCCGTCGTGCTCGTGGCGGAGCACCTCGGCGGCACGGACCCGCTCGGGCTCGACGGCGCCGCACGCACGGCGGTCGGCGTCGTCGCCGGCTTCGGCATCGGCGTGGTCGCCGCCGTGATGGGCGTCGCGGGCGGCGAGCTGCTCATCCCGACCACCACCGTGCTCTACGGCGTCGACGTCGCGCTGGCCGGCAGCGTCTCGCTGGCCGTGTCGCTGCCGACGGTGGTCGTCGCGCTGGCGCGCTACCGCCGGGACGGCAGCACCGCCGTGCTGCACGACGAGCGGCGCTTCCTGCTGCTCATGGCCGCCGGCTCGGTCGGCGGCACGCTCGTCGGCGGGCTGCTGCTCGGCGTGCTCGCCACGGCCCTCGTCGTGCCGCTGCTCGTCGTGCTGCTGCTGCTGAGCGCCCTCCAGGTCTGGCGGCACGCCCCGCGCGGCACCTGACCCGCGCACCGCCCGGGTGGGGCACGATCAGCAGGTGGCGCAGCGCAGGGGACCGGGCGGCCGCCCCGACCCGCGCCCGCAGCGCCGGCGCGACGACGACCCGCGGGCCCGCCCGCCCGACCCGCGAGCGGGCGCGTCCCGGACTCCCGGCGGCACCGGTGCGCGCGTCACCCGCGCGTCCGTGCGCACCTCCGTGCGGGCCAGCCGCGCCGTCGCCACCCGCGTGCGCCGCGCGGCCGACGCGGACGGCGCCGACGAGAGCGGCATGTCGGCGCTGCTCGGCGCGCAGGCGCTGTCCAGCGCCGGCGACGCGCTCGTCATCGTCGCGCTCGCCAGCACCGTCTTCTTCGACGTGCCGCTCGGCGAGGCCCGCGGCCGCGTCGCGCTCTACCTGTGCCTGACGCTCGCGCCCTTCGCGCTGCTCGTGCCGGTCGCCGGGCCGCTGCTCGACCGCTTCCGCCACGGCCGCCGCACGGTGCTCGCGCTCACCGCGCTGCTGCGCGGGCTCGTCGCCTGGTCGCTGGCCACCAGCCTCACCGGCCTGGGCCTGTTCCCGCAGGCCCTCGCGGTGCTCGTGCTCTCCCGCGCGTACGGCGTCGCGCGCAGCGCCGCGCTCCCGCGGGTGCGGCCGCCCGGTCTGACGCTCGTCGCCGCCAACGCGCGCGTCAACGTCGCCGCGGTGCTGTCGACGGGCGTCGCCGCCGGCGTCGGCGGCGCGGTCTCGGGGCTGTTCGGGCCGTCGTGGGTGCTGCGCCTGGCGGCGCTCGTGCTCATCGCGGCCGGCCTGGTGGCCGTGCGCCTGCCGGCGCAGATCGACGAGGACCGCGACCGCGACCGCGCGCGGGCCCCGGCCTTCCGCCTGCTCGCCGCGGAGCCGGTCGTCGTCAGCCCGCTGGTCGCGGCGGTCGCGCTGCGCGGCCTGGCCGGCTTCCTCACCGTCTTCCTGGCGTTCCTGCTGCGCGAGCAGGACGCCTCGACGCAGGTCGTGGGCATCGTCGTCGGGGCGGTCGTCGGCGGCCAGCTGCTCGGCACCGCGCTCGCCAGCCGCCTGCCCGCGCACGTCACCCGGCGCCTGACCACCGTGTCGCTGCTGCTGCCCGCGGTCGCGCTCGTGGTCGCCGCCGTGCTCGGCGGGTCGACCTGGGCCGCCGTGGCCGCCGGCGTGACGGGCGTGTCGTACGCGCTGTCGAAGTTCGCGCTCGACGCGTCGCTGCAGACGCACGTGCCGCCGGTGAGCGCGAGCGGCGCCTTCAGCCGCTCCGAGACCGGCATGCAGCTGGCCTTCGCCTTCGGCGGGGCGCTCGCCGTCGCGCTCCCGTCGATCGCGGCCGTCGGCTTCGGCGTCGCCGCCGCGCTCCCCGTGGCGGGCGTGGTGCTCGGCGCCCGCGCCCGCCAGGGCCTGACGGTGCTGCCGCCGCCGCTGCAGCGGGTCGCCGACCGGCGGCAGGCCCGCCGCGAGCGCGGCGCCGCGCGCGACCAGGCCCGGGCGCCCGGGCGCCCGGTGAGAGCGGAGTCACGCACCGACCCGGAGCGCCCGTGGTGGGTCGATGACGACTAGACACCCCTCGTTCACCTCCACCCCCGAGGATGCCGCCGTGACCTGGACCCCGTCCCGCCGCTCCGTGCTCGCGTCCGCCGCCGCGGCGCCCGCCCTCGGGGTCGTCGGCGCCCGCACGGCGACCGCCGCCCCGTCGGCCCCCGCCGCCCGCGCGGCCGTCGACCCCTTCGTCCACGGCGTCGCCAGCGGCGACCCGCTCGGCGACGCGGTCGTGCTCTGGACCCGCGTCACGCCGACGCCCGCGGCGGTGCCCGGCAGCGGCCTCGGCGACGCCGTCGAGGTCACCTGGGAGCTGGCCGCCGACCCCGGGCTGACGCAGGTGGTGCGCCGCGGCACCGTCACCACGACCGCGGCCGACGACCACACCGTCAAGGTCGACGTCACGGGCCTCGCGCCCTACACGCGCTACTGGTACCGCTTCGCCGCGCTGGGACGCACCAGCCCCGTCGGCCGCACCCAGACCGCCGGTGACGACGGCGCGCTGCACGCCCTGCGCCTGGCCCTCGTCAGCTGCAGCAACTACACCGGCGGCTACTTCACGCCCTACCGCTACCTCGCGCAGCGCGACGACCTCGACCTCGTGCTGCACCTCGGCGACTACCTCTACGAGTACGGCAACGGCGGCGACCGCTACGGCCCGCCCGAGCTCGCCGGCGCGCGCGACCACGTGCCGGGCGTGGAGATGGTGACGCGCGCCGACTACCTCGCGCGGCACGGCCAGTACCGCACCGACCCCGACCTGCAGGCGGCGCACGCCGCGCACCCGTGGGTCGTCGTCTTCGACGACCACGAGGTCACCAACGACTCCTTCGACACCGGCGCGGAGAACCACACGCCCGGCGTCGAGGGCGACTACGCCGCCCGGCGGCTCGACGCCTACGACGCGTACGTGCTGTGGATGCCGATCCGGCTCCCGGACCAGGCCGGCGCCGCGGGCGTGCGCTTCTGGCGGCGCTTCTCCTTCGGGCCGCTGGCGGACCTGTCGATCGTCGAGACCCGCCAGAACCGCTCGCAGCAGGTCGGCATGACCGACGCGGCCGAGCTCGGCGACGAGGCGCGGGTGATCATGGAGCCGGAGCAGATGGCCTGGCTGACCGACGGGGTGCAGGACCCGTCGCGGCTGTGGCACCTCATCGGCAACCAGACGGTCTTCACCCGCGTCGGCGTCACCCCGGGCATCCCGGGCGCCGAGCAGCTGCTGCCCGCCCTGTCCGCGCTCGGCGTGCCGTCGGGCGAGCCGCGCTTCAACACCGACCAGTGGGACGGCTACCAGGCCGACCAGCGCGAGCTGCGCGAGGCGATGGCCGCCGCGCCGGAGGGCACCGACACGGTGGTGCTCACCGGCGACATCCACTCCTCGTGGGCGAACGACGTGCCGGTCGACCCGGGCACGTACGTCGCGACGAGCACCGCGGGCCTCGGCGGCTCGGCGGGCGTGGAGTTCGTCTGCCCGTCGGTGACGAGCGACGGCTTCGCCGAGATCCTCGGCGGCGCCGAGCCGGCGCTGCTGGCCACGACGGCCTTCCAGACCGTCAACCCGTGGGTGAAGTACCTCGACGGCGTCGGCCACGGCTACTCGGTGCTCGACGTGACGCCCGACCGCGTGCAGACCGACTTCTTCTTCGTCAGCTCGCGCACCGACCCGCAGGCGACGCAGCGGCTCGCGGCCTCGTGGCAGTCGGTGCGCGGCACCCGGCAGGTCTCGCCGGCGCCCGGCGCGATCGGCGCGCGGTCCGACAGCCCGCGCGCCGCGGTCGTGGCCGGGCCCGCCGGCCCGGCCGCGCCCGCACCGGC
>CANKBT010000232.1 GCA_947479995.1 Frankiaceae bacterium
CAGCTCAACGTCGGCGGCAACATGGACTTCAAGAACATGCTCGAGCGCGAGCGCCTGGAGTCCAAGAAGATCAGCAAGACCCAGGCCGTCACCTCGAACCTCGAGGGCCCGCTGGCCGGCAAGGTCCACGACAAGAACGTCCACATCGGCCCGTCGGACTACGTCCAGTGGCTCGACGACCGCAAGTGGGCGTACGTCCGCCTCGAGGGCCGCGCGTTCGGCGACGTCCCGCTGAACCTCGAGTACAAGCTCGAGGTGTGGGACAGCCCCAACAGCGCCGGCGTCATCATCGACGCGCTGCGCTGCGCCAAGATCGCGCTCGACCGCGGCGAGGGCGGCCCGGTGCACGCGGCCTCGACGTACTTCATGAAGAGCCCGCCGGTGCAGGTCCGCGACGAGCTCGGCAAGGACCAGCTCGAGGCGTGGATCAACGGCACCACCGCCGAGCAGGAGCGCGACCGCGCGTAGCCCCGCCCGCGCCGCCGACGGCCCGGTCCCCTCGCGGGGGCCGGGCCGTCGCGCGTCCGGGGCGCAGGACGGGCAGGACAGTGCCGTCCTCACGGCGAACACCTCCCGCGGACGGCCCGCAGGCCCTACCGTCCGCGCACCGCCCAGCCGAGAGGTCCTCCGTGAGACGTCCCCGCCGACCGCTGTCCACCGCCACCGCCGCCTGCGTGCTGGCGCTCCTCGTCGGGGTGCCGAGCGCTGCCGGCTCCGACGCCGGCCCCGACGGCCCGGCCGCGGCCCCCGAGGCGCCGACCGGCGCGCGCGTGCCCGGCGTGGGCGAGGCGCCCGACGGCGTCGTCACCAGCCCCGCGCAGCTGCCGGAGGACCTGCTCCAGCAGGTGCTGCCGGAGAGCGCCGCCGAGGCCGGGCTGCCGTACGCGCCGCGCCTGCTGGAGGTGAGCGTCCCGACGCAGGCCGACCGCGACCGCGTGCTGGCCGCCGGCCTCGACGTCACCGAGCACGCCGGCGACGACCACCTCGAGGTCGTGCTGACCAGCCAGCAGGAGCAGGACCGGCTGGACGCCCTCGGCCTGGCGTCGACGGTCGTCACCGACGACCTCGTCGCGCAGGAGCGCGAGCGCATCCTGGCCGACGCGGCGTACGCCCGGGTCACCGCCGCGAGCGCCCTGCCCAGCGCGCGCACGACGTACCGCAACCTCGACGACTACGCCAGCGACATCGACGCCCTCGTCGCCGCCGCACCGTCGATCGCCAAGCGCATCTCGGTCGGCGAGTCGGTCGAGGGCCGCGACCTCGTCGGCGTCGAGATCGGCGAGGGCGTCGACCAGCCCGAGGACGGGCGCCCCGTGCTGCTGCTGTTCGGCGCGCACCACGCCCGCGAGTGGCCGTCGGCGGAGCTGCCGATGGAGTTCGCGATCGACCTCGTCGCCGCGCACCTGGCCGGCGAGGAGCGCACCCGCGACCTGCTGAGCCGCGCCCGCGTCATCGTCGTGCCGGTGTCGAACCCCGACGGCTTCGACGCCTCGCGCACGTCCGGCGACATCATCGACCTCAACACCGTCGACGGCGGCGGCACGGTCGCGATCCTCGGCACGCCGGGCAACGCGTACAAGCGCAAGAACTGCCGCCTCGTCGACGGCCAGACGCAGCCGGCCGGCGCGTGCGTCGCGCTGCCCTCGCCCGGCGGGTACGGCGTCGGCGTCGACCTGAACCGCAACTACGGCGCGCTGTGGGGCGGCCCCGGCGCGGACTCCGGCACCCCCCTCGAGAACGGCGGCACCGGCTCGGCCAGCCCGATCTACCGCGGCCCGGCGCCGTTCTCCGAGCCGGAGACGCAGGCCATCCGCACGCTCATCTCGACGCGGCAGGTCACGACGCTCATCTCGAACCACACCTTCGGCAACCTGCTGCTGCGCCCGGTCGGCGTGAACCCCGCGACGATCGGCCCCGACGGCCTGCCGCTGGGCTTCGCCCCCGACGAGTGCTTCACCGACGGGCAGGGCGACGACGCCGGCATGCAGGCGCTGGGCGAGCGGATGACCGCCCAGACCGGCTACAGCAACCAGTTCGGCTGGGAGCTGTACGACACGACCGGCACCACCGAGGACTACAGCTACAACGCCACCGGTGGCTACGGCTACACGTTCGAGATCGGGCCGGAGCAGTTCCACCCGCCGTACGCCCAGGTCGTCGCCGAGTACACCGGCGACACCGCGGCGGCCGGCGCGGTGACCGGCGAGGGCGCGCCCGGCCTGACCACCCCGACCGCGCGCGACTGCCCGGGCGCCGAGGTCGTCCACGGCGACACCGCCGTCGGCGGCGGCCTGCGCGAGGCCTACTACCTGGCGCTGGAGAACGCCGCGGACGAGGCCACGCACGCCGTGCTCGAGGGCACCGCGCCCGAGGGCGCCGTGATCGGCGTGACCCGCACCGGCACCTTCCCGCTGTGGGACGGCACGCCGTTCTCCGACACCGTCACGACCACGATGACGGCGCCGGGCGGGCGCTTCGACTACCACGTCAACCCGTCGACCCGGCCGTTCGTGGCCTCCCGCCCGTACACGCAGGGCGAGCCCGAGGCGCCGCAGATCACGCCGACGCGGCAGGAGACGCGCACCGGCTCGACGCCGGTGCCCACGACCAGCAGCGACGTGCCGATCGACGTGCCCGAGGGCACCGAGGCGCTCGTCGTCGAGCTGACCGCGTCGGCCCTCGACGACTACGACCTGCAGCTCTTCCGCCCGGACGCCACGCCCGTCGACACGTCGGGCAACGGCAACGGGGCGGTCGAGCGGGTCGAGGCCACCTCGCCGGCCGGCCTGCAGCCCGGGCAGTGGGTCGCCCGCGTGACCAACTTCGCCGCGGTGACCCCGTGGTCGATGAGCATCACGCTCGGCACCGTGCCGGACGCGCCGGCGGACCAGCCGCTGCTGTTCTCGCCCGGCACCACGGAGGCGTGGACGGTCACCTGCACGGTCGACGACGAGGTCGTCGCCACCCGGCAGGTGGAGGTGGACCGCGGCGAGACCCGCGAGCTCGGCGCCCTGTGCGCGGCGCCCGGCGTCACCCGGCTCGGCGGGGCGGACCGCTTCGCCACCGCGGCCCGGGTCGCCCAGGAGCTGTTCCCCGACGCCGACAGCGCGGGGGCCGTCGTGCTGGCCCGGGCCGACGAGCCCCAGGGCTTCAGCGACGCGCTGGCCGGCGGTCCGCTGGCGGTCGCGCGGTCCGCGCCGCTGCTGCTCACCGACCCGACGCGTCTCGTGCCCGCGACGCGGGCGGAGATCGACCGCGTGCTGCCCGCGGGCGGGCGCGTCTACGTCCTCGGCGGCACGGCGGCCCTGTCGCCCGCCGTCGAGCAGGAGCTGACCGCTGCGGGCTACGACGTCGTCCGGCTCTCGGGCCGCGACCGCGCGGAGACCGCCGTGGCGATCGCCGAGGAGCTCGGCCGGCCGGACCTCGTGCTCGTCGCGACCGGCACCGACTTCCCGGACGCCCTCGCGGCCAGCGCCGCGGCGGGCGCGCAGGGCGGCGCGGTCCTGCTCTCGCGCGGCGAGCTGGCCGACCCGGCGACCGACGCCTACCTGGCCGCGGCCGCGCCGACGACCGTGCTCGCCGTCGGCGGTCCCGCGTCGCGGGCGTACCCCGACGCCGAGCCCGTGGTCGGCGTCGACCGGGTCGGGACGGCGCTCGAGCTGGCCCGTTCGCAGTTCGACGCGCCCGTGGTCGCCGGGCTCGCCCGGACCGACCGCTTCCCGGACGCGCTGACCGGCGCGGCGCACGTGGCGGCCCTCGGCGGGCCGGTGCTGCTCACGCCCACCGCCGACCTCGACCCGCGGGTCAGCGCCTACGTGTGCGGCCAGCAGGGCCTGGACCGGCTGTTCCTCTACGGCGGGACGGGCGCGCTCTCGGCGCTCGTCGAGCAGGCGGCGCTGCTCCTCGTGACCGGGGCGGCCTGCGCCCCCTAGGCGCGGCGTCCCGACGGGGCGGCCGGTGCACCTGCGGGTGCTGCCGGCCGCCCCGTCGGCGTCCCGGGCCGCCCGCGGCCGCCGCTCCTAGCCTGGACGGGTGCACCCCTCGCGGGCCGGCCTCGCCGAGGTCCTGGCCGTGCCGGACTACCGGCGCCTGCTCCGCGTGCGGTGCGTCGGCCAGGCCGGCGACGGCGTCTTCCAGACGGCCCTGTTCTCGGCCGTGTTCTTCAACCCCGAGAGCGCCACGTCGGCGGCGCAGGCCGCGAGCGCCTTCGCCGTGCTGCTGCTGCCGTACAGCCTGGTCGGGCCGTTCGCCGGCGTGCTGCTCGACCGCTGGAGCCGCCAGCGCGTGCTCGTGCTGGCCAACCTGCTGCGGGCGCTGCTCGTGCTGGGCTTCGCCGGCCTCGTCACCGCCGACGGCGCCACCTCGGTGGTCGTGCAGTCGCTGTCGCTCGTCGTCATCTCGGTGAGCCGCTTCGTGCTGTCGTGCCTGTCGGCCGCGCAGCCGCACGTCGTCGCCCCCGACCGGCTGGTCGTCGCGCAGTCGGCGAGCACCACGCTCGGCGGCGGCTTCGCGATCGCCGGCGGCGGGCTCGCGGTGGCCCTGTCGTCGCTGCTCGGCGACGGCGACCGGGGCGCGGCGCGCACCGCCGTGGTCGCCCTCGTGCTCTACGCCGCCGCCGCGGCCCTCGCCGCGCGCCTGCCGCGGGCGCTGCTCGGCCCCGACCACCCGCCGGCCGAGCACTGGCGCTCGGCGGCCGGCGCGGTGCTGCGCGGGGTCGGCGAGGGCGCCCGGCACGTCGCCGCCATCGGCCCGGCCGCCCGCGGGCTGGCCGCCGTGACGGCGCACCGCTTCGCCTTCGGGCTCGCCTTCGTCGCGACCCTGCTGCTCTACACCGACGAGGGCGCCATCGGCCGCGGGGTCGGCGGCATCGTCGCGGTCGTCGTCGCCTCGGGCGCCGGCGGGCTGGCCGCCGCCGTGCTCACGCCGCTCGCGGTGCGCCGGCTCGGCGCCGCCCGCTGGGTGACGCTGCTGCTCGCCCTCGCGGCGGTCGTGCAGGCCGCGGCGCTGACCTTCGCCCACCCCGCGTACGTCGTCGCCGCCGTCCTGCTCGGGCTCTCGGCCCAGGGCACGAAGATCACGGTCGACGCGCTGCTGCAGGAGACGGTCGACGACGACCACCGCGGCCGGGTCTTCTCCTTCTACGACACGGCGTTCAACGTCAGCTTCGTCGCCGCCGCGGGCGTCGCCGCGCTGCTGCTGCCCGACGACGGGCGCAGCCCGCTGGTGGTCGGGCTCTGCGTCGCGGCGTACGCGCTGACGGCCCTCGCCCACGGCACCGCCACGCGGGCGGCCCGCCGGCGGGAGGAGCTCAGCCGATCCGGATGATGCCGAGGTCGACGAGCGGCGGCGGGGCGGTCGTGCCGGCCGGCGGCGCCGGCGGGCTGAGGAGGTCCTCCACGGTGGCGAGCAGGCCGTCGACGAGGTTGGTCGGCGGCGGCTCGGGCGCGGGGGTCGGCGCGGGCGCCGGCGGCGTCGTCGGCCGGGGCGCGCTCGGGCCG
>CANKBT010000233.1 GCA_947479995.1 Frankiaceae bacterium
CACCGCGCGCGCCGAGGGCGTGCGCGCCCGCCTGCTGCAGACGTACGACGCCGCGCCCGGCCCGTCGGCTAGTCCTCCAGGCTGAGCACCGCGTCGGCGAAGCCGCGCGCGTCGTCCCAGCTCACGTACGCCTCGGGGTCCGGCGCGTGCGCGGGCTCGTGCACGCGGGTCGTGCCGCGGTCGGCGCCGCGCTCTCCACGGGGCTTGATCATCGTCCGCACATCGGTCATCCTGCGCCGGCGCCGCGCATCGGGTGGCGGGCAGGACCACCGGAGGCGGCGGCATGCGTGCAGGGCTCGGCAGCGGGACGGGTCGGGGTGCACGGGTGCGCGGCGTCATCGCCGTCGGCGTCGCAGTGCTGTCGAGCGGCACGGTCGTGGTCCCGCTCGTCACGGCCCGGGCGGCCACGGTCGCCGAGCTGAACCCGGCCTGCTCGCCCGACGCCGCCGACCCTGCCCTGGTCGTCTGCCGGTACGGGCCGACGGGGGGCGGAGCAGACCTTCGCGGTGCCGCCCGGCGTCAGCTCGGTCGACGTGGTGGCCATCGGCGCGCCCGGCGGCGACGGGCAGACGAGCAACCGCGGCCGACCGGTCGGCGGCGCAGGTGCAGAGGTGGTGGGCCGCGTCTCGACCGTCGGGCTCGACAGCCTCTTCGTCGAGGTCGGGGGGGCCGGGCGACCGGGGAGCTTCTCGACGACCCCTGTCGGCGGGTTCAACGGCGGAGGCTCCACGCGCCCCGGCGGCCAGAGCTTCGGCGGCGGCGGTGGTGGTGCCTCCGACGTCCGCACGACGTCCCGGTCCGTGCCCCTCGAGGAGGCCGACACCCGGCTGCTCGTCGCAGCAGGGGGCGGGGGCGGCGGCTGGAGCGTCACCCTCTGCGTCGCCGGCCCCGGCGGCGACGCCGGGTCCCCGGGGAGCGACAGCGAGGTGAACGATCCCGAGTTCTGCGGGCTGGGCACGGGCGGCGGTGCGGGCACCGCCACCGCTGGCGGCGCCGGCGGCACCGGCCCGGGCGGCGGTGACCGGAACGGGACCGCTGGTGCGCTCGGCCAGGGCGGCCAGGGCGGAGTTGGCCCCACCGGCACCACGCCGTTCAGCCACTACGGCGGCGGTGGCGGTGGCGGCCGCTTCGGCGGCGGTGGTGGCGGCAACGGCAACAAGGGCAACCCGGGCCAAGCCTACGGCTCGGGGGCGGGTGGCGGTGGCGGCTCGTCGCTCGTGCCCCCCGGCGGCACCCTCACCACCGCCCGGAACGCCGACGGCGCGCCCAAGCCGCCGAGCGTCACGATCTCCTACCGGCGGCGCCCCACCACCGTGGGCGGCACGTCGCAGCCCCGCGGCGCAACGGCGGGCGCCACGCTCGTCGACGCCGCGACGGTGACGTCGGCCGACCCGGTGGCGGGGACCCCTCCGACGGGGACGGTGGTGCACACCCTCTACGGGCCCGACGACGCGACGTGCTCCGGCACGCCGGCGTTCACCTCGGAGCCCCAGCCGGTGGAGGCGGGCCAGGCCACCACGGCCCTGTACCAGGGCGCCACGGCCGGCACGTACCGGTGGGTCGACCGCTACAGCGGGGACGCCACCTACGCACCGTCGGCCACGACGTGCGGCGACCCGAACCACACCCACGGCATCACCCGGAGCGCCACGACGACCATCGTCTCGACGAGGCCGGCGACCGGCACGCCGGGCACCGACCTGATCGCGTCCGTGACGGTGTCGAACGCCGGGACCTCCGGCTTCCCGAAGGGCGACGTCGACCTCCGGCTGCACGGGACCGGCGACGTCACGTGCACCGGCACGCCGGTCTTCACCACCCGGGTGCAGCTCGGCGCGATCGGGCAGGCGGAGGCCCGCTACCCCTCGGCGCCGGCGGGCTCGTACCGCTGGTTCGCCACCTACCTCGGGGACGCGTCCAGCGCCGGGTCCTCGACGCTGTGCCCGCCGGCGCCGAACCACGTGATCGCCGCGCCGACGGTCGCGCCCCAGTTCACGAGCCCCCCGTCTGCCCGCTTCGTGCGGGGCGCCCCCGGGACCTTCGTCGTGCGCACCTCCGGCGTCCCGACCCCCGTCATCGCCGCCTCGAGCGTCCCCGCCTGGGCCACGTTCACCGACCAGGGGGACGGCACGGCGAGGCTGGAAGGCACCCCGCCGCCCACCGCCATCGGCGAATACCCGATCACCTTCACGGCTGCGAACGGGTCCGGCGGGCCGGCGACGCAGGACTTCAAGCTGCACGTCGACGTGCCGCCCAGCTTCACCAGCGGCAGCTCGGCGCGGTTCCTCGTCGGCCGGCCGGGCCGCTTCGACGTGACCACGCAGCCGGGCCACCCGACCGTGACGTCGCTGGCCGTCTCGGGCCAGCTGCCCGACGGGGTCACGTTCACCGACGACGGTGACGGCACGGGGACGTTCACCGGCACCGCCACGAGCGCAGGGACCGCCCAGCTGACGATCACGGCCACCGCCCGGGGCGGCACCGCACCGCCGGCGACGCAGGCGTTCACGCTGACCGTCCTCGGGGCGCCGAGCTTCACGAGCGCCGGCGCCGCCACCTTCCGGGTCGGCCGGGCCGACTCGTTCGCGGTCACCACCACGGGCAGCCCGCCGGCGAGGCTCTCGACGACCGGCAGCCTGCCTGCGGGCGTGACCTTCACCGACGGCGGCGACGGGACCGCCACGCTGGCCGGCACCCCGGCGGGCAGCACGGGAGGCACCTACGCGCTCACCCTGCGGGCGACCAACGACGTCGACCCCGACGCCACCCAGGCGTTCACGTTGACCGTCGAGGCGGCGCCGGCGGTCACCACCCAACCGACGCCCCAGACGGTGGCGGCGGGTGCGCAGGCCAGCTTCACCGCGGCGGCGTCGGGCACGCCGGCGCCGAGGGTCCAGTGGCAGCGCGCAGGCGCCGGGAGCTCGACGTTCACCGACATCAGCGGCGCGATGTCGCCGACGTACTCGTTCACCCCGGCGGCCGGCGACAACGGCTCCAACTACCGGGCCGTCTTCACCAACACGATCGGCAGCGCCACCACGGCAGCGGCGGCGTTGCAGGTGACCGTGCCGCCGTCGATCACCAGCGCGGCCTCGGCCACGATCCGGGTCGGTCGCGCCGACTCGTTCAGCGTCACGGCGTCCGGCCAGCCCGACCCCACGGTCACAACGGTGGGCGGCCTCCCCGCTGGCGTGACCTTCGCTCCCGGCAAGCGGGTCGGATCGTTGGCCGGCACGCCGCAGGCAGGGTCCGGCGGCACCTACGCCCTGACGATGCGGGCGAGCAACGGCGCCGGGCCCGACGCGACCCAGGCGTTCACGTTGACGGTCGAGGAGGCGCCGGCGGTGACCACGCAGCCGGTCGACCGGACCGTGCCGGCCGGGGGCCAGGCCAGCTTCACGGCCGCCGCGTCGGGGACCCCGGCACCGACGGTGCAGTGGCAGCGGGCGGCCGCCGGCACCGCGAACTTCGCCAACATCAGCGGTGCGACGTCGCCGACGTACTCGTTCACGACGGCGGCCGGTGACGACGGGGCCCGCTTCCGGGCCGTCTTCACCAACGTCGCCGGCACCGCCACCACGAACGCGTCGACGTTGGACGTCACCACGGCGCCGGCCATCACGAGCGCCGCTGCGGCGACGTTCCGCGTCGGTCGGGCGCAGACCTTCGACGTGGTGGCCAGCGGCCAGCCGGCGCCGGCGATCAGCCAGGCGGGTGCGCTGCCGGCCGGCGTGTCCTTCGCCGACCTCGGCGGGGGCAGGACGCGGCTCTCCGGGACGCCGGAGGCGGGCTCGGGAGGCTCCTACGCCCTCACGATGAAGGCGAGCAACGGCGCTGGGCCCGACGCCACGCAGGCGTTCACGTTGACGGTGGAGGAGGCGCCGACGGTCGCCACCCAGCCGGTGGACCGCACGGTCGCCGCCGGTGCGGAGGCCAGCTTCACGGCCGCGGCGTCGGGCACGCCGGCGCCGAGCGTCCAGTGGCAGCGGTCGACCGACGGGGGCACCACCTTCACGGACATCAGCGGCGCCACGTCGTCGACGTACGCCTTCGAGACCGTCGCCGGCGACGACGGCTCGCGGTACCGGGCGGTGTTCACGAACGACGCCGGCACCGCGACCACGTCGGCCGCCACCGTCAGCGTGACGACCGGACCGGTCATCACCAGCGCCGCTGCGGCGACGTTCGACGCCGGCACGGCCGAGTCGTTCGACGTGGTCGCGTCGGGCCAGCCGGCGCCGGCGCTCGCGGTGCGGGGCGCGCTGCCCCAGGGCGTGACCTTCAGCGACGCCGGCGGCGGGAGGGCGACGCTGTCGGGCACCGCGGCGGCCGGGACCGGCGGGACGTACCCGCTGACCATCACGGCGACGAACGGCTCCGGCACCACCGAGCAGGCCTTCGCCCTGACCGTCGACGAGGCGCCGGCGTTCACCAGCGCCGCCTCCACCACGGCCGAGGTCGGCGTGCCGACCCGTTTCACGGTCAGGGCCAGCGGCCACCCGACGCCGACGCTCACCGAGACGGGCGCGCTGCCCGCCGGCATGACGTTCGTCGACGAGGGCGACGGCACCGCGACGCTGTCGGGCACCCCGGCGGACGGCAGCGCCGGCGACTACCGGCTGGTGCTCACCGCCACGAACGGTGATGCGCCCACGTCGTCCGCCGACGCCCGCGCGGCGGCCGCAGCCCGGTCGGCCGAGCAGGTCTTCACCCTGACGGTGGTGCCGGCCGACCAGGCGGGGGTGGTCGAGCCGACCCCCACCCCGACGGCGACGCCCGAGGCGCCGACGACCGAGCGGCGGCGGAACGGGCTCGCGGTCACGGGTGGCGACAGCGGCCGCCTGGTGCTCCTCGGCGCCGCGGCGCTGCTGGGCGGCCTCCTCCTCGTCGGCCTCGGGCGCCGCCGGCGCCGCCACCCGTAGCGGAGCGGTCCGGCCCTGCCCGGGGCCGCGCCGCTCCGGCTCGCGAGTCGGACGAGCAGCGCCGGGAGCACGGGGGGAGGTCCCTCGAGGGGGTCGTCGCTCAGCAGCTCCCCGCCGGAGGAGTGCGCCTCGGCGCCGTCCCCGCAGTCGACGACCAGCCCGCGCACGCCGCGCGGCGCGAGCAGCGCCTGGAGGACCTCGAGGTCCTGCAGGTCCTCGAGCACGCCCTCGCGGTCGTCCGGCGAGAGCGGCTCGACCGCCTCCGAGCCGTCGTCGAGGGCGCGCGCGGGGTCGTGGGGGTCCCCCGCGAAGGGGTCGAGCGGCTCGCCGGGCGCGGTCATCGCAGGCAGCCCAGGTCGCCTAGGATGGGGCGCCTCCCCTCTCCGGAAGGCCGCTGTGACTGCCGACCCCGTCCTCCCGCTCGGGCTCACCTTCGACGACGTCCTGCTGCTGCCGGGGGAGACCGACGTCATCCCCAGCGA
>CANKBT010000234.1 GCA_947479995.1 Frankiaceae bacterium
GCCGCCGCCGTGCGCGCCACCGGCGAGCAGTGGCGCCGCGACGGGCGCCTGGAGCTGGAGTGGACGACCCCCGCCGGCCCGCGCGCCCGGCGGGGCGCCGCGTCACCGGGCGCGTCCGCCCGGCGCGGCCGCCGCCGCTGACCAGCGGCGGAACGCGCGCCCTCCACCTCGAGGCGGCCGGCCCGGCCGAGCCAGCACGGGCAGGCCGCGGGCCGCAGGTGGAGGGCGGGCGTTCCCGCGGTCAGCGGACGGCGCGGAAGGCCGGCGGCCGCTTGGCGAGGAAGGCCGCGACGCCCTCGGCGTACTCCGGGCCGGTGAGCGACGCCTCGTAGAGCGCGCGCACCTCGTCGTCGACCTCGTGGCGGCGGTCGCCGGCGCGCGCGATGAGCGCCTTGGCGCCGACCTGCGAGACACGGGCGCGGGAGGCGAGCACCCCGGCGAGCTCGTACGCGCGGGCCTCGGGGTCGTCGGCCACCTCGTGCACCAGGCCGATGCGCAGGGCCGTCGCCGCGTCGACGAGCTCGCCGGTGAGCAGGAAGAAGCTCGCCCACGGCTGGCCGACGACGTCGACGAGCCGGCTGGTGCTCTGCAGCGCGTAGACGATGCCGAGCTTGGCGGGCGTCACGCCGAAGCGGCTGCCGGCGTCGCACACGCGCAGGTCGCAGGCGACCGCGACCTGGGTGCCTCCGCCGACCGCCCAGCCCTGCACCAGCGCGACGGTCGGCTTCGGGAAGTCGATGAGGGCGCGCTCCCCCGCCTCGACCGCCTGGCCGTACGCGGCGGCGGACTCGGGCGTCGAGCGCAGCGTCGAGAACTCCGAGATGTCGGCGCCCGCGCTGAACGGCCCGCCGGAGGTGCCGCGCAGCACCACCACGTCGACGTCGTCGTCGGCTGCCAGCACCGGGATGAGCCGGCCGAACGCCGTCCACATCGCGAAGCTGATGGCGTTCTTGCGCTCCGGCCGGTGCATCTCGACGGTCACCACGCCGCCGTCGCGCGTCACCAGCAGCTGCCCCTGCGCCTCGCCCAGCGCCTCCTCGACGTCCACGCGCAGGAGCATGCCGCAGCGCCGGCGCCGCCCCGCCGCCGGGCGCGGGTCGCGAGCGCGCGGAGGCCTCGTCGTCCACCCGAGACCCGGGGAGCACGCGCCGGGGCCCTGGGGCCGCGCAGGCGCACGGTGGACGGCACCGGCTCCGCCCGGGCGCGTGCGGGCGTCAGCCGAGGAGCGGGAGCACCGCCGACAGCGAGCGCGGCGCCGGGCGCCGGCCGGTGGCCATCTCGACCCAGGCCAGGTCGTCGACGGGCGGGCGCGAGCGGCCCGGGTCGGCCCGGGCGAGCACGTCCTCGAGCAGCAGCGCCGTCGCGCGCAGCGCCTCGGGCACCGGCTCGGCGCCGAGGTCGAGGCCGTGCACGACCGCCTCGAGCAGGCGGGTGCGGGCGTACTCGCCGAGCACGATGCCGCGCGGGTCGGGGCCGACGACCCGGCTCCCCGGCACGGCGCGCAGCACCTCGGCGGCGGCGTCGCGGGCGAGGCGCAGCCGGGCGAGGTCGCCGGGCCCGTCGGGCGGCGAGGCGCCGACGCCCGGGCCCCACCACGACACGGCGTCGAGCCCGGCCTGCCCGGGGCAGGGCGCCGACACCGACTGCACGACGCGCTCCAGCGTGCCGGCCAGGTGGCCGAGCAGCGCGGCGACGTCCCAGCCCGGCAGGCGGGTCGGCGCGGCCAGGTCGTACGGCCCGCCGTCGAGCACCGCGTCGACCTGCGCGAGCAGCAGGGCGCCGCTCACGGAGCGGTCACGCACCGCGCCGGGCGACGACCGGGGCGATGGGCGGCGCGCCCTCGTCGATGGCCCGCAGCGAGGCCAGCACGCCCTCGAGCGTGCGGGCGCGGTAGAAGTCGGGGAGCGTGCGCAGCAGCGTGCCGGCGTAGGACGCGGTGGCCAGCCGCGGGTCGAGCACGGCCACGACGCCGCGGTCGCCGGCGGCCCGCACCAGCCGGCCGGCGCCCTGGGCGAGCAGCACCGCGGCCGGCGGCAGGGTGACGCTCGCGAAGCCGGCCGCGCCGGCGGCCTCCAGGCGCGCCTGCACGAGCGGGTCGTCGACGTGGGCGAACGGGATGCGGTCGATGACGACGAGCTGGCAGGTGCTGCCCGGCGCGTCGACGCCCTGCCAGAACGACCGGGTGCCGAACAGGCAGGTGCGCGCGTCGGACGCGAAGCGGTGGGTCAGCGCGCCCGGCGAGTCCTCCCCCTGCAGCAGCACCGGCACGTCGAGCCGCGCCCGCACCACGGCGGCGGCGCGCGCGGCCGCGGCGGTCGAGCTGAACAGCGCGAGGGTGCGGCCGCCGGCCGCGCCGACGAGCTCGACGATGCGGGCGTCGACGGCGGCGGCCCACGACGGGTCGGACGGCGAGGGCAGGTCGGTCGCGACGTAGAGCTGGCCCTGCCGCGGGTAGTCGAAGGGGCTGCCGACGTCGGCGTGCCGCCAGCGCTGCGGCGGCTCCTCGTCGGTCCACGGCGCGAACGGCTCGCCGACCGGGGCGCCCGCCTGCTCGACGAGGCCGAGCGAGCGCGCGGTGTGGGCGAACGAGCCGCCGAGGGTGAGGGTGGCCGAGGTGGCGACGACGGTCGCCTCGCCGAACAGGCCGGTGGCCAGCGAGTGCCCGACCGACAGCGGCGAGACGCGCAGGCGCACCGAGCCCGGCTCGCCGACGGCGTAGACCGCGCTGCGGGTCGACGGCGCACGCAGCTCGCCGGCGGCCTCGCCGACCGTGGCCAGCGCCGTGCGCGCGCGCTCGCGCTGCGCGAGCTCCTCCTCGTCGCCGCCCTCGCGCGACAGCGCGGCCGCCGCGGCGCCGCACGCGCCCTCGAGCAGGTGCAGCACCTCGAGCGCGTGCGCGTCGAGCTGGCGGATGCGGCCGGGGTCGAGCACGCCGAGCAGGCCGTCGGCGGCGTCGACGGCCCCCTGCAGCCGGTCGGCGCCCGCCTCGTCGAGCAGCGGCTTGGCGGCCGTCACCGCGCGCCGCAGGTCGGCGCGGGCCAGCTCGGAGGAGAGCGCGTCGGTCGCGGACGCCACGAACTCGTGGGCCTCGTCGAGCACCACGGCGTCGTGCTCGGGCAGCACGCTCACGCCGGTGAAGGCGTCGAGCGCGAGCAGCGCGTGGTTGGCGACGACGACGTCGGCCTCCTTGGCCTCCTCGCGCGCCTTCTCGGCGAAGCAGTCGGCGCGGTCGGGGCAGCGGCTGCCGAGGCAGTCGCGCGCCGACACCGACACCTGCCGCCAGGCGCGGTCGCTCACCGGGAACGGCACCTCGTCGCGGTCGCCCGTCTGCGTGCCCTCGGCCCACTCGCGCAGCCGCACCACCTGGTCGCCGAGCCGCGAGCCGCTCGTCTCGAACAGGCCCTCGGGCTCCGGCACGGCGCCCGGCCCGCCGTGCACCTGCTGCAGGCACAGGTAGTTGCCGCGGCCCTTGGCCAGCGCGTACGTCGGGGTGCGGCCGAGCGGACCGGCGAGGGCCTTGGCCACGCGCGGCAGGTCCTTGTCGACCAGCTGCGCCTGCAGCGCCTTGGTCGCGGTCGCGACGACGACGCGGCGGCCGGACGCGAGAGCGGGCACGAGGTAGGCCAGCGACTTGCCCGTGCCGGTGCCGGCCTGCACGAGCAGGTGCTCGCGGCCGCGCAGCGCCCGGTCGACGGCCTCGACCATGGCCCGCTGGCCCTCGCGCGGCTGCGCGCCGGGCACGGCCTCCAGGGCCGCGTCGAGCAGGCCGAGCACCCGGTCGGTCACCTTCACCACCGCACCATCCTCGCAGCGCGCGGCCGCGGGCGGCGGTGCCACGCGGCGGGCTGGGGACGCGCTGGTGAGACGCGGTTCACAGCACGAGGAGGCACGCGCGGCGCCACCCGCGGGGCAGGGTGGGGTCGTGCCCGAGACCACCCCCGCCGCCCTGCAGCGCCTCGCCAACCCGCGTCGCACCACGCTCGCCTCGGTGCGCTCGCACGAGGAGCGCCGCGCGGAGCAGGCGGCCCGCCGCGAGGCCGAGGACGCGGAGCGCCGCGCGGGCTAGTCGCCCGGCCGCGGGAAGCCCCCGGCCAGCCCCCGCCTTGCACCTGGCGTGAGCACCCCCCTCTCCGTCCTCGACCTGTCGCCCGTGCCGTCCGGCGCCACGAGCGCCTCGGCCCTCGCCGACACGCTCGAGCTGGCCCGCCTGACCGACGACCTCGGCTACCTCCGCTACTGGGTGGCCGAGCACCACGGCATGCCGGGCATCGCCAGCTCGTCGCCGCCGGTGCTCATCGGCGCGATCGCCGCGGCGACGCAGCGCCTGCGGGTGGGCAGCGGCGGCGTCATGCTGCCGAACCACGCGCCGCTCGTCGTCGCCGAGCAGTTCGGCATGCTCGAGGCGCTGCACCCCGGGCGCATCGACCTCGGCATCGGGCGCGCGCCCGGCACCGACGGCCGCACGGCGGCGGCCCTGCGGCGCACGGTCGACGGCCTGAGCGCCGACGAGTTCCCGCAGCAGCTCGCGCAGCTGCGCGGCTTCTTCGCCGGCACCGTGCCGGGCCTGACCGCCGTGCCCGCCGAGGGCAACGAGCCGCCCCTGTGGCTGCTCGGCTCGAGCGGCTACAGCGCGCAGGTCGCCGGGCTGCTCGGCCTGCCGTTCGCCTTCGCCCACCACTTCAGCGGCGACAACACCGTGCCGGCGCTGCAGCTGTACCGCGAGGTCTTCCGGCCCGGCGTGCTCGAGGAGCCGTACGCCGTGGTGTGCGCGTCGGTCGTGGTCGCCGACGACGACGCCGCCGCACGCCGGCTCGCGCTGCCCGGCGGGCTGTCGTTCCTGCGCCTGCGCAGCGGCGCGCCCGGCCCGGTGCCGAGCGTCGAGGAGGCCGAGGCCCACCCCTACTCGCCGCAGGAGCGCGCCTTCGTCGAGGACCGGCTCGACAGCCAGGTGCTCGGCAGCCCCGAGACCGCGCGCCGCGGGCTGCAGGAGCTGCAGGCCCGCACCGGCGCCGACGAGCTCATGGTCACGACGCTCGTGCACGACCCGAAGGACCGCCTGCGGTCCTACGCGCTGCTCGCCGAGGCCTGGCCGCTCGCGGCCTGAGCGTCACGCGGCCGACAGGCGCTCCAGCTCCTCGCGGCTGAGCCGCAGGTCGCGCGCGGGCAGCAGGTCGGCCAGCTGCTCCGGGGTGCGGGCGCTGACGATCGGCGCGGTCACGGTCGGCTGCGCGAGCACCCATGCGACGGCGACGGCCGGCAGCGGCACGCCGTGGTCGCGGGCGATGCCCTCGGCGACCTCGAGGAGCGCCGTGCCGCGGGCGTCGCCGTAGCGGCTCGCCTTGGGCGCGCGGGGGCTGTCGACCTGCGCACCGCTGCGGTACTTGCCCGACAGGAAGCCGCC
>CANKBT010000235.1 GCA_947479995.1 Frankiaceae bacterium
CGGGCCGGGGTGCCGTCGACCGGCGGCGCGGGGGGCGGGGGCGGCGCGCCGGGCACGGTGAGGCGCACGACGGGGCGCTCCGGGTCCACGAGCGCGAACGTAGGTCAGCCGGGCGCGCGGAGCCAGGCCGTGGCCGCGGCCGGCACCGTGAGCACGCCGCCGGCGACCCCGGCGCCCGGCGCGGTCGCGGTCAGCAGCGTGCCGTCGACCGCCACCTCGACCGCCTCGCCGGCGGTGTTGAGCACGGCGACGAGGCCGCCCTCACGGCGCACGGCCAGCACGTCGTCGGGGGCGTCGAGCCACGCCACGCCGCGCCCGAGGCCGGCGCGCAGGTCGCGCCGCAGGGCGAGCAGCGCGCGGTAGGCCGCGAGCGTGGAGCCCGGGTCGCCCTCCTGCTGCGCGACCGCCTTGGCGGCGGCGTCCGGCCCGGGCGGCAGCCACGGCGTGCCGGTCGTGAAGCCGAGGCCGGGCGCGGCGGCGTCCCACGGCAGCGGCGTCCGGCAGCCGTCGCGGCCGCGCTGCGCCCCGCGCGTGCGCAGGAAGACCGGGTCCTGGCGCACCGCGTCGGGCAGGTCGGCCTCCTCCAGCCCGAGCTCCTCGCCCTGGTAGAGGTAGGGCGAGCCCGGCAGCGCCAGCAGGAACGCGGTGACCGACAGGCCGCGGCGCACGCCGAGCGCGCCGCCGCCGTAGCGCGTCGCGTGCCGCACCAGGTCGTGGTTGCTGAGCACCCACGTCGGCGGGTCGAGGTGCGCGAGCGCGCCGCGCACCGCCTCCCGCAGCGCCGCGGCGTCGTACGGCGCGCGCATGACGGTGAAGTCGAACGCCTGGTGCAGGCGGGTCGGTCCGACGTACTCCGCGACCCGCTCCTGGCGGTAGAGGAAGACCTCCCCGACGAGCAGCCGCGGCGGGTCGTAGCCGTCGACGAGCCGCCGCCAGTCCTCGTAGACGCCGAGCACCTCGTCGCAGTCCCAGACGTGCCGCCGCTCGTGCGGGACGCCGTCCGGCGGGGCGCCGAGCGGCCCCTCGTCGGCGAGGTCCGCGCGCTTGAACAGCGCGTGCGCGACGTCGATGCGGAAGCCGTCGACGCCGCGGTCGAGCCACGTGCGCAGCACGTCGAGCCAGTACGCCGGGACGTCCGGGTGCCGCCACTGCAGGTCGGGCTGGCCGCTGTCGAACAGGTGCAGGTACCACGCGCCGTCCGGCGCCTGCGTCCACGCCGGCCCGCCGAAGGTGCTCTGCCAGTCGTTGGGCCGCGCGCCGTCGGGGGCGTCGCGGAACACGAAGCGCTCGCGCAGCGGCGACGCCGGGTCGGCCAGCGCCTCGACGAACCAGGGGTGCGCGCGCGAGACGTGGTTCGGCACGACGTCGACGACCACCCGCAGCCCGAGCGCGTGGGCGTCGTCGAGCACGGCGGCGAAGGCGTCGAGGTCGCCGAAGAGCGGGTCGACGCCGTACGGGTCGGCGACGTCGTAGCCGTGGTCGGCCATCGGCGAGGGGTAGAAGGGCGTGACCCAGACGGCGTCGACGCCGAGGCGCGCCAGGTGCGGCAGCCGGGCGCGCAGGCCCGCGAGGTCGCCGACGCCGTCGCCGTCCGCGTCGGCGAAGGACCGGACGTAGACCTCGTAGACGACGGGGTCGGGCGGCCAGGGGCCGGCGGCCGTCACCGCGGGCGCTGGGGCGCGGGGCAGCACCGGTGCGGGCAGCGGTCGTGGGTCGCCACGCCGCCGTGGTCGGGCAGCTCCTCGGGCGCCGCGAGCCGCTCGACCACCAGGTCGCGCAGCATCGCCACGAAGCGCGGGTCGGTGCCGACGGTGGCGGCGCGCGACACGACCATGCCGGGCAGCTCCTCGCGCACGCGCTGCTGCGCCTGGATGTCGAGGTCGTACAGCACCTCGACGTGGTCGCTCGTGAAGCCGATCGGCACCATCACCGCCTCGCGCACGCCCTCGGCGTGCAGGGCGGCGAGGCGGTCGCCGACGTCGGGCTCCAGCCAGGGCACGTGCGGCGGGCCGGAGCGCGACTGGAACACCAGCTCCCACGCGAGGTCGCCGCCGAGCCGCTGCACGACGCGGCCGGCGGCGTCGCGCAGCGCCGCGGAGTACGCCCCGCCGTCCGGCCCCGACGTCGCGTCGGCGGACGTCGGGATCGAGTGGGCGGTGAACAGCACCCGGGCGTCCCGCGACGGCAGCGCCGCGGCCAGCGCGTCCGCGACGACGTCGAGGAAGCCGTCCTCGGCCCAGTAGTGCCGCAGCTTGGTGACGACCGGCCCGTCCTCGCCGCGCGCCCGCCAGACGTCCTCGCGGTACTGCCGGCAGCCGCTGTAGGACGGGAAGGCGCTCGTGACCACCTCGAGCGCGTGCCGGACGCCGTCGGCCCGCATCTGCGCCAGCGCGTCGTCGAGGTAGGGGTGCCAGTTGCGGTTGCCCCAGTAGACGGGCAGGTCGGGGCCGCGGGCCGCCAGCTCGGCCTCGAGCGCGGCCTTGAGCGCGCGGGCCTGGGCGTTGATCGGGCTCACGCCGCCGAAGTGCTCGAGGTAGTGCCGGCTGACCTCCTCGAGCCGGGCCTGCGGGATCCCGCGCCCGCGGGTGACGTTCTCCATGAACGGCAGCACGTCGTCGGGCCCCTCCGGCCCGCCGAAGGAGACGAGCAGCAGGGCGTCGACGGGCGGCGCGGCCTCGGGGCGGTCGTCGATGCCGGGGGGCAGCGGCGCGGGGGCGGGCGGCGGGGGCGCGGCAGGGGGCACGGCAGGGGGCACGCACCGATCCTGCCCGCTCGCGCCCGGTGCCGCCGTGCCGCACCCTGGCGGGGTGTCCGTGGTGCTCATCCCGCTGGTGCTGGTCGCGCCGGTGATGCTGCTGGCCGTCTGGGTGCTGGCGCTCGTCGAGCACGGGCCGGTGGGCTGGGTGGCCGCCGCGGCGCTGCTCGCCGGCGTCGCCGCGGGCGTGCGGTGGTGCTGGCGCACGGCGCGCGCCTGGTGGGCGTCGACCAAGGCGCCGGTGCGCCCGCCCGGCGGCTGACCCGCAGCGGGCCCGGTGCGTGCGGGCCTGCGGGCGCAACCCGCCGGGCTCGCCGTGCGTCCCGGTCGCGGCGCCCGCCGCCCCGCCGCGAGGGAGCCCCCGTGACCGTCGTCGACCGCCTGCCCGGCCCGGTGCCCGAGCCGGTGCCCGAGCCCGTGCCCGAGCCGGTGGCCGTGCAGGTCGAGCTGACCAGCCGCTGCAACCTCGCCTGCCCCGGCTGCCCGCTCACCAGCGCCGGCACGGCGTCCTCGGCGCGCCCCGGCCACATGGACGACGAGGTCTGGCAGGAGGTGCTCGCCTTCGCCGCGCGGGCCGGGCACGTCTACGTCGCCGGCTTCGGCGAGCCGCTGACGCACCCCGGGTGCCTGCGGATGCTCCGCGAGCTGCAGGACCGCGGCGCCACGGCGTCCTTCGTCACCAACGGGCTCGCGCTCTCGCGGCGCCGGGCCGAGGCGCTCGCGGCGCTCGACGGCGTCACCCACGTCAACGTCTCGATCGACTCCCCCGACCCCGAGGTGTTCCGGGCCGTGCGCGGCGGCGAGCTGGCGCACGCCCTCCGCGGCCTCGACGCCCTGGTGGCGACGGGGCTCGACCCCGCGCGCGTCACCGTGTCGACCGTCGTCGCGCGCGACAGCGCCGCGTCGCTGACCGCCATGCCGGCGCTGCTCGAGGAGCACGGGGTGCGGCACTGGGTGCTGCAGGGCCTCGTCGACTACAACGCGCACAGCCGCGAGCAGCGCCTCGCCGGCGGCAGCGGCACCGGCGACCTGGTGGCGGCGCCGCGCGCGGACTGCGCGCGGCGCGGCATCGCCGTGTCGCTCACCGCCCCCGACCGGCTCGACCAGGAGGTCGACGACGCGGCGCGCGCGGACGCGCGCTGGTTCGCCACCGAGCGCCCCGAGGGCACGACCCGCCAGTGCCTCGTGCCGTGGCAGCTGCCCTACGCCGACAAGGACGGCCTCGTGCACGCCTGCTGCTTCGCCGCCGGCGTCGGCCAGGCGCCCCTCGGCGACCTGCGCGCGCAGTCCTTCGACGACGTCTGGGCCGGCGAGGGCTACCGGCGGCTCCGCCTGCAGGTGCTGACCGGCGACGGGCTCCCCGACGCCTGCACGGCCTGCACCGCGGTGCCGTGGGGGCCGCACCCCCTCGCCCACCTGTCCGCCGCGCCGCTGGCGCCGCGCGTGCCGGCCCGCCGCGGCACCGCCGTCGTGCGGCTGCGCAACACCGGCGACCGGCCGTGGACGCGCGCGGACCGGCTCGTGCTCGGCACGGCGGCGCCGCGCGACGGCTGGTCGCCGCTGCAGCACCCGGCCTGGCTCAGCGCGAACCGCCCGGCGACGCACGCCGAGGACGTCGTGGCGCCCGGCGCCGTGGCCACCTTCGCCGTGCCGGTCGGCGAGGTCGACGCGCCGGTCGAGCAGGCCCTGGAGCTGGTCGCCGAGGGCCTGTGCTGGCTCGACGGCAGCCGCGTCACCGTGACCGCCCGGCCGCCCCGCCCCGTGGTCGCGCCGCCGCCGCCGGCGGCCGGGCGCCTAGCGGCGGAAGGGGTCGGGCAGCGGCGGCGCCACCAGCTGGGCGCGGGGGCAGCTGGCCAGCGTGAGGTCGCCGAACTGCAGCGCGTCGTCGCAGAGCCGGTCGACGCTCCAGCCCAGCGCCAGCCCGTCGGCCGTGAGCGTCGCCCGGTAGATGGTGATGTCGTAGCGGCCCGGGCTGCCGTAGACCGCGCCGATCGTGCCGAGCTTCACGGCGGTGCCCGGGCCGGACGGCACGCCGTCCCACGGCGCGCTGTAGCGGATCCACAGGCCGGGGCTGGCGTTCCAGACGCCGCCCTGCGACACGTCGCGCTTCTCCAGCTCGGCGACGATCAGCCGCGCCGCGGTCGCCGGCAGCACGGCCGAGGGCCGGATGACGGTCGTCTGCTCTGCCACGCGGCCCAGTCTGCCCTGGCCCGGCCCGCCAGACTCAGCCACACGGGTGACCAGCCGCGTCCTCGCGCGTGCCGGCGCGTTGCAGCGGGTAGGCCACCCCCCGAGGAGCCCCCCATGCCGCACCGCCGCACCACCGCGATCGCCCTGCTCGCCGGCGCCGCCGCGCTCGCCGCCCCCGCTCCCGCGAGCGCCCAGGTGCTGCCCCTGCCGGTCGTGGGCCCGGTGCTCGGGCCGGTCGTCGGGCCGGTCGTCGGCGGGCTGCCCGTCCCGCTGCCGACGCCGCTGCTGCCGGCGCCGCCCGCGCCGACGGCCAGCCCGGCGCCCGCACCCACCGGCGGCCTGCTGGCCCCGGTGCTCCAGCCCGTGCTCGAGCCCGTCGTCGGGGTCCTGGCCCCGCCGGCCGCCGCCGCCCCGCCGCCCGCCGGCGCTCCCGCGCCGCAGCAG
>CANKBT010000236.1 GCA_947479995.1 Frankiaceae bacterium
ACGACGGGGCGCGGCATCGGCCCGACCTACGCCGACAAGATGAACCGCATCGGCATCCGCGTGCAGGACCTGCTCGACGAGTCGATCCTGCGCAAGAAGGTCGAGGGCGCGCTCCACCTGAAGAACCAGACGCTGGTCAAGACGTACAACCGCAAGGCCGTCACGGTCGACGAGGTCGTTGACGAGCTGCTGTCGTGCGTCGACCGGCTCCGGCCGATGATCGTCGACACCGGGCTGCTGCTGTCGCAGGCGCTCGACCGCGGCGACACCGTGCTGCTCGAGGGCGGGCAGGCCACGCTGCTCGACGTCGACCACGGCACCTACCCGTTCGTCACCTCGTCGTCGGCGACCGCCGGCGGCGCGTGCACCGGCTCGGGCATCCCGCCGACCCGCGTCGACAAGGTCATCGCCGTCGTCAAGGCGTACACCACGCGCGTCGGCGAGGGCCCGTTCCCGACCGAGCTGCACGACGCCGACGGCGAGCGGCTGCGCAGCCACGGGCACGAGTACGGCACGACGACCGGGCGCCCGCGGCGCTGCGGCTGGTACGACGCCGTCATCGCCCGCTACGCCGCCCGCGTCAACGGCGTCACCGACTTCGTGCTCACCAAGCTCGACGTGCTCACCGGCTGGGAGCGCATCCCGGTCTGCGTGGCGTACGAGGTCGACGGCGTCCGCCACGACGAGATGCCGATGACGCAGACCGCGTTCCACCACGCGGTGCCGGTCTACGAGCACTTCGACGGCTGGACCGAGGACATCACCGGCTGCCGCACCTTCGAGGACCTGCCGAAGAACGCCCAGCTCTACGTCCGCGCGCTCGAGCAGATGTCCGGTGCGCCGTTCTCGTCGGTCGGCGTCGGGCCGGACCGCGAGCAGACCCTCGAGCTGCGCCCGCTGCTGTAGGGCGGGCGCGCCGGCCGGCTAGTCGGGCTCGGCGAGCGGCAGCACGGCCCGCTCGGCCCACGCGCCGTCGCGCACCCACAGGCCGGCCCGCACCAGCTCGGCGTCGAGGGGGAGCAGGCGCTGCACGTCGCGCGCGACCTCGTCGAGGTGCGCGTCGTCGCCGCGGGCCAGGGCGACGCTCGGCACCGGCGGCTCCACGGGCGCCAGCTCCGGCCAGCGCAGGGCCAGCGCCGCGGCGAGGTCGACCACCTCCGACGGGCGCTCGGGCAGCAGCCACAGCACGCCGTCGCGGCGCTGCACCTCGCCGAAGCGCACCCGCAGCCCGTCGACGCCGCGGAAGAACCAGCGCAGCTCCTCCTCGACGCCCACGTCGACCGCGTCGGCGGCGAGGAACGGGTGCGCCAGCACCAGGTGCGGCGGCACGTCGGCGTCGCCGTCGCCGCGCCAGGCAGCGGCGACCGCGTCGAGGGCGGGGGCGTAGAGCAGGACGGCGGTGTCCATGATCACCCCGCCTACCCCGCACGGGCCGTCTGTCACCCCGCGCTAGCGTGCCGCGCGTGGAGGTCCTGGTGCTGGGCTCCGGGGCCCGCGAGCACGCCCTGGTGCTGTCGCTGCTGCGCGACCCGTCGGTCACGTCGGTCTCGTGCGCGCCCGGCAACGCCGGCACCGCCGAGGTCGCCGCCGCGCACCCGGTCGACCCGGCCGACCCCGGGGCGGTCGTCGCGCTCGTCGAGCGCCTGCGCCCCGGCCTGGTCGTCGTCGGGCCCGAGGCCCCGCTCGTCGCGGGCGTCGCCGACGCGGTCCGGCGCACGGGCGTGCCCTGCTTCGGCCCCGGCCCCGAGGCGGCGCAGCTCGAGGGCAGCAAGACCTTCGCCAAGCTGGTCATGGCCGAGGCCGACGTGCCCACCGCCGCCAGCGCGTCCTTCGACGACGCCGACGCGGCCGTCGCGCACCTGGCGACCGTGCCGGCGCCGTACGTCGTCAAGGCCGACGGGCTGGCCGCGGGCAAGGGCGTCCACGTCGGCAGCGACCTCGCGGTCGCGCAGGCCTTCGCCCGCGACGCCCTGTCCGGCGGCGGCCGGGTGCTCGTCGAGGACTTCCTCGACGGCCCCGAGGTCTCGCTGTTCGCGCTGTCGGACGGCCAGACCGTCGTGCCGCTGCTGCCCGCGCAGGACCACAAGCGCGTCGGCGACGGCGACACCGGGCCCAACACCGGCGGCATGGGTGCGTACGCCCCGCTGCCCTGGCTGCCCGACGGCCTCGTCGACGACGTGCTCGCGCGGGTGCTGCAGCCGGTGGTCGACCGCATGCACGAGCGCGGCACGCCCTTCGCCGGCCTGCTCTACGCCGGGCTCGCGCTCACCTCCCGCGGGCCGCAGGTCGTCGAGTTCAACGCCCGCTTCGGCGACCCCGAGACGCAGGTCGTCCTCGCGCTGCTCGAGTCGTCCCTGGCCGACCTGCTGCTCGCCGCGGCGACCGGGCGGCTCGCCGAGCAGCCCGCCCCGCGCTGGCGCGACGGCGCGGCCGTCACCGTGGTCGTGGCGGCCGAGGGCTACCCCGCCGCCCCGGTCACCGGCGCGCCGCTCGCCGTCGGCCGGCTGCCGGAGGGCGTGCAGGTGCTGCACGCCGGCACCCGCCGCGAGGGCGGCGCCGTCGTGGCCTCCGGCGGCCGCGTCGTGTCGGTCACCGCCGTGGGCGACGACCTGGCGGCCGCGCGCGCCGCCGCGTACGACGGCATCGCCGCCGTCGACCTGCCGGGCGGGCACTGGCGCACCGACATCGGGCTGCGCGCCGCCGAGGGCGGGATCACCCCGCCGCCGGTGTCCCTAGGCTGACCGCATGATCGAGCGCTACACCCTGCCGGAGATGGGCCGCATCTGGTCCGAGGCCCGCAAGTACGAGCTCTGGTGCCGGGTCGAGGTGCTCGTCCTGCAGGCGCACGCCGCCGCCGGCGTCGTGCCCGACTGGTGCGTCGCCCCCGTGGCCGCCGCGCCGCCGCCGACCCCGCAGGCCGTGGCCGACATCGAGGCCGTCACGCAGCACGACGTCATCGCCTTCCTGTCGGCCTGGGCCGACCAGACCGAGCCGCGCGAGGCGGCGGCGTACGTCCACTTCGGCATGACCAGCTCGGACCTGCTCGACACGGCGCTCGCGCTGCAGCTCGTCGAGGCCAGCGACGTGCTGCTGGCCAAGGCCGACGCCCTCGTCGCCGCCCTGCGCGACCTCGGGCTGGCGCACCGCGACACCGTCAAGGTCGGCCGCACGCACGGCATCCACGCCGAGCCGACGACCTGGGGCCACCGGGTCGCCGACCTCGCCTTCGCCGCCGCCCGGTCGCGCGACCGGCTGCGCGCCGCCCGCGCCTCGGTCGCCGTGGCGAAGATCAGCGGCGCCGTCGGCACGTACAGCAACATCGCGCCGGACGTCGAGCAGCAGGTCGCCGCGGAGCTGGGGCTCGTGCCGGCGCCCGCCGCGACCCAGGTCGTGATCCGCGACGGCATCAGCGAGTGGGTCAGCGCGCTCGCCGTGCTGGCCACGGTCTGCGAGGCGTTCGCCCTCGAGGTGCGGCACGGCCAGCGCACCGAGGTGCGCGAGCTGTCCGAGCCCTTCGGCAAGGGGCAGAAGGGCTCGTCCGCGATGCCCCACAAGAAGAACCCCATCGCCTCCGAGCGCATCGCCGGCCTCGCCCGCGTGGTCCGCGCGCAGGTCGTGCCGGTGATGGAGGGCATCCCGCTGTGGCACGAGCGCGACATCAGCCACTCCTCGACCGAGCGGGTGGCCCTGCCCGACGCGGCGATCGCCACCGACTACCTGCTGCACCTCACGACCCGGCTCGTCACCGGCCTGGTCGTCGACGCCGACCGCATGCGCGCCAACCTCGAGAGCAGCGGCGGGCTCATCTACACGTCGACGGTGCTGCTCGAGCTCGTCGAGGGCGGGCTCTCGCGCGAGGACGCGTACGCCTTCGTCCAGCGCGCCGCCATGCGCACCTGGGAGACCGGCACGCCGTTCCGGGAGACGCTCACCGCCGAGGCCGCCGCCGCCGGGCAGTCGCTCGACGAGGCGCGGCTCGACGAGGTCTGCCGCCCCGAGCGCTACCTGGAGCGGCTCGCCCCGGTCTTCGACCGCCTCGCCGCACTCGCGTAGGACTGCTCAGGCGGCCCGCGCGCGCGGGCGCGAGGGTCGGTGCATGACCACCGCCGCCCGCCCCGCCCCCGCCCGCCCCGCCCCGTACGCCACCCGCCACCCGGGCGTCGCCACCGGCCTGGCGCTCGTGCTGCTCGCGGTCGGGGTGGTCGTCGCCTACCTCGCTTGGGTGCTCGCCGTGTGGAGCGCGGCCGCCGCCGTCGAGACGGGCGACCCCTGGCTCGTCCCGGTGCTCGTGTGCCTCAGCACGTCCTCGGCGGCGCTCGCCGCGGCGCCCGCGCTCGTCGCCGCCCTGCTGCGCTCGCGCGGCTGGTGGCTCACCGCGCTGGCCGCGGCGCTGGTGCCGTGGCTCGTCTCCGGCGCCTTCCTGCTGCCCGCCTGACAGACTCGCGGCCGTGACCGACCTGCCGCTGCCCCTGCTCGCCCGCGGCAAGGTCCGCGAGCTCTACGCCGTCGACGACGACCACCTGCTGCTCGTCGCCAGCGACCGCCTCTCCGCGTACGACGTCGTGCTGCCCACGCCGATCCCCGACAAGGGCGCGGTGCTCACCGGCCTGACGCTCTGGTGGTTCGGCCAGCTCGCCGACCTCGTGCCCCACCACCTGGTCACCGCGGCCGTCGACGACTACCCGGAGGAGCTGCAGCCGCACGCCGACGCGCTGCGCGGCCGCTCGATGCTCTGCCGCCGCCTGGTCATGCAGCCGGTCGAGTGCGTCGCCCGCGGCTACCTCACCGGCAGCGGGCTCGCCGACTACCGCGACACCGGCGCCGTGTGCGGCGTGCCGCTGCCGGGCGGGCTGCTCGACGGCTCCCCGCTGCCGAGCGCGATCTTCACGCCGGCCAGCAAGGCCGACGTCGGCGACCACGACGAGAACATCGACTTCGCCGCCGTCGAGCGGGCCGTCGGCCCGTCGGTCGCCGCCTCGCTGCGCGACCTCACCCTCGCGGTCTACGCGCGCGGCGCGGCCCTCGCCCGCGAGCGCGGCATCCTGCTCGCCGACACCAAGCTCGAGTTCGGCTTCGACAGCGCCGGCGTCCTGACCCTCGGCGACGAGGTGCTCACCCCCGACTCCTCGCGCTTCTGGCCCGCCGACACCTGGCAGCCGGGCCGCCCCCAGCCGTCGTACGACAAGCAGTACGTCCGCGACTGGCTCTCGGCCTCCGGCTGGGACCGCACCGACCCGGGCCCCGCGCTGCCCGACGACGTCGTCGAGGCCACCCGCGCCCGCTACGTCGAGGCCTACGAGCGCCTGACCGGCCAGCCCTTCGCCACCTACCTCGCCGAGGCCTGAGCCCGCCCCCGGGCGTCGCGCGGACGCTCCCCTGGGCGTGA